>CAYPUH010000114.1:6979-12767 GCA_964413725.1 uncultured Cytophagia bacterium | reverse complement strand
AAAAAAATGATGCTCGTCAACTAATTCTATCAGAGGGGACGTCATGAAACGGTGTACACGGTGTATTCTTCCGGAATCCTATCCGGACATCATATTTGATGAGCAGGGAATTTGCAATCAGTGCCACACCTATCAACCGATGGAGTATCTGGGTTCCAATGCGTTACAACAAGAACTCGACACGCATCGAAAAGCCGACGGGACGCCGGACTGCCTGGTGGCGGTGAGTGGGGGACGGGACAGCTCCTATGTTCTCTATCAATTGAAAACGACATGGGGAATGCATCCCATTGCCTTTAACTATAACAACGGATTCGTATCTCCTCTGGCCGTGGACAACTTGAAAACCCTTACCCGACATCTCGACGTTCCACTGATCAGCATTTCCTCCAGACGAAATATTCAGGGACGAATGTTCAGGACATTTCTGGAATTCAATACCCGGAAATCTCCCGAACATGCTCTCAATCAAATCTGCGTGGGATGCCGTCATGGTATCTGGGGGGGTGCCTATAAAATCGCTCTCGAGCACGACATCAGACTGATCGCATTTGGTGAATCGAAAATGGAACACATGGTGTTCCGTGGCATTATCGCAGATCGGCTTGAACCCACTTTGAAAGACAAATTACAAACAACACTGCAAACCCCGACGAGCTTTGTCAAACGCAAAATTCAGGAATATCAGTTAAACAGAGAATTCCCCCTGCAAACAAACGCGTATCATTCTATCAAAAAACTCAATTATTTTGATTATATACCATGGGATGAAGCGGAGATTGTCAGTACACTGGTAAGATTGGGATGGAAAGCGGATAATCAGAGTTCGTGGCGTTTTGATTGTCAGATCCACGCATTGGCCAACCATCTGAATCAGCAGTTGTATGGCTTTACAGAAAAGGATGAACTGTACAGCCGCATGATCCGGGAAGGGCTTTTGGATCGGGACAAAGCCTTGAGAAAGATATCATTTCAGGCCGACAATCATCATGGTGAAAAAGAGACCATTCGGGATCTTTTTAAACAAGCCGGAATCAGCAAATGGACTCAAGCAGCTCTCGTCCCTGAGCTGTGGCACCAGGTCCAAAGCCCATGCGTTCTCTGATGCTCAAAATACACTCGGCAGGCGGCACCTTTTTTCTTTTGATGACCCTGAGCCTGTCGCTGTTTGCGTGTCGTCCTTCATGTATTCCAGAGTACAATGCTGAAATCATTCCGGTCCCGCAGGAATTTGGCTACGGTCCACCATCAGACGCATTCGCTCTTTTGGCGGAATCGTCCATTTGTATCCCCTCTGGATGGACAACCGGACACCCCTTTCGGGACGAGTTGGCAACCCTCTTCACCTCCTGCGGTATCGACTCTCCCCGTTTCAAACCCCTTGAATCTCTTTCGAACAACCGCTCCATCATCGTGTCGGATCTGCAAACCGGTTCGATCAAAGTCGACAGTCTATTAAACATGTTCAAGCTGGATGTCCCCGCAGAGTTTCAGAATGAAGAATACCGTCTCGCGGTGAACCAAAATGTCGTTCTGCTGGTTGGAAACCGCCCTGCAGGTGTCTTTTACGGCATCCAGACACTCAAACAACTGTTGCAACCGAACAGGGAGCGAAAAACAGGACGAATACCGGCGATTCGAATCCGGGATTTCCCGGACATGCCACTCCGCGCCGTTTATTATGGATTTCATCTGAAAGACTGGCGGTCAGACTCTTTGCTCCGACGTGGATACCGCGATATCAGCACCTTTGCCACTCTCAAATTCAATATCATCGCGCTCGACAATCACCACTATGCTCAATTGAATCGACCGGTACCCGGTCATCCTGAGGAACGATTTAGGGATCGAATGGCGCCCTTTTTCGAATCCTGCCGCATGCATTTTCTCACCCCTCGCATCGGCGGCTGCCCACACTGGTTTGGTAAGGATTCTGTCTGGACAACAGATATCACCCTGCTCGAAGGCATCCGAACACAATGTCAGATCACACTCGAGTCGACAAAACCGAGCCCGCTGATGATATCCAACGGGGATACGGCCTATAAAGTGATCTATGACATTCAAAACAAAACGTCCTGGTCACAGGAACCCATCATCATACGCCAGGCAGATGATTCCCTGCCTTTCAAGTGCGGGCGTGATTATATCATCGATTTTGCCCCCATCCAAACGCCTTATTACGATGAGGTGATCGCCGGAGAGGGTGAACCTGCCGGATTCCCCCTACGACGGGCCGTGTGTTCCGACCCTCCGACGACTATCCGTCGTACACCCCACAGTCGAATCCGGGACGGTGAAACGGTAAACGTCTCCTTTACCTATATCGGACCCGATCCGTGGTCACCCTATAAAGTCAGGTATTGCCGTTCAGATCCAAGAATCCACCAGGATGGTGAGCAAAATGCCATCTGGCGATGGTGCTCACAGCCGGCAAAACTCTTGGGAACGAAACTCTTTAACCTTGAAATGGATGAAATCCGCGTCCTGGGGTGGGATCAACGATGTCAAACATCCGGCAAAACACGCAGTCAGCTCATGGCCGATGATATCCTGTATTATTATCGGACGCTTCGCAGATTCTGTCCAGATGCCCTCATCATGATGTGGTCTGATATGCTGGATCCATTTCACCACGCCGTCACCTATCGGACGACCGCTCTGGCCGACTGTTTGATTGAAAGAGGAATGACCGATATTGTGATGGTTCCCTGGGACGAGAGCCATGCCCGTCAAAGCATCGACTATCTGGCCTCCAGGGGATTCAACATCATGGCCTCGGCACAGACCGAACCCGCCGCCGGGCCGTGTGCACCGATGTGGGCAGAACTCTTGCGCCAGTCAGCAGACAAAATTGACACAATCGGCTTGATGCACTCGCCCTGGGAGTATTCGTTTGATACACCCGACGGACGGGACCATCTCTCAATCACAGCAGACTGCGCGTGGTCCAGCGGTCCCTATATCGAACACATGCCTGTTCGTTCCGCCAACGCGAACGAACCACTGAGGATCAGCGCCCGGATTTACGGTGATCGCTATGCCTATGATGGCACCCATCTCATCGATCATGCCCTCCCGATACTCTCCGCGACCCTGTTTTACCGCGAGCCCAACACCAGCGCGTTTACCCGTGCGGTCATGACACAGAACGGCGACCATTTCACAGCTGTCATTCCGGATTCGTGCATTTCATCCGAACGTATGGAGTATTTTATCCGCGTGTCAAACCCGAACCGCGCTCGCTATGCCCCCGTCTCTGCACCACAGAGCACATACTCTGTTACCATATTGCGACCTACTCGTAAAGACATCTAATCGAAATCACCTCATAACATTCAAATACATTCCAAGTCTCTGCTGATCGGGCGGAAATACATATGCATCCCAGCACAATTGTCTCTGTTGCAATACTTTTCCTTTGAATTCCGCCGATTTTCTTCTACATTGTGCCCCGCACACAATCCACACAGCTCGCGTTTGCACTGAACACGTCATACCCCAATATCACAGGATTACCAGGAATGAAACGAATTCGGATTCTTTTTTCCCTTTGTCTACTCTCGCTGGCGGTCATCACTCAGGCTGAACCCACACTGCGACAAAAAATCGGTCAGATGGTCATGGTCGGGTTTTCAGGACCCGAAATCCCGGACAGCCTCATAACCGATATCACCTCCAGAAATCTGGGGGGAATTGTCTGTCTGGCCTATAACCTGCAGACCCCGGAACAGATCAAAGAGCTGACCACATCTCTCCAGGACCATGCCGCCACTCCCCTCTTGATCGCGGTCGATCAGGAAGGAGGCCTGGTCGCTCGTCTGGATGAACGCAACGGCTTTACACGTACCCCCTCGGCCTATCATTTGGGTACGGAGGTCAACACCGAAACATCCACCCGCGAAACCGCTACCACCATGGCAGGATGGCTGTCCGAATCCGGATTTAACGTGAACCTGGCACCGGTGGTAGATGTCAACATCAACTCCTCCAGTCCCGCCATTGGCTATCTCGAACGGAGTTTTTCAAGTCACCCCAGAGCGGTGGCAAAACATGCCGGGTGGTTCATCGATGAATTTCACCGTCGCGATTTGTTGTGCTGCCTCAAACATTTTCCAGGTCATGGAAGTGCCCGGGAGGATTCTCACGATGGTTTTACCGATATCACTTCCACCTGGTCGTCTATCGAACTCTACCCCTATCGTGCATTGCTCAACAGCGGATTTGATGATATCATCATGACCGGTCATCTCTACAACGCTACAATCGATTCCCTCTTTCCGGCCACTCTTTCCCGTAAAACCATCACCGGCATGTTACGTGAAGAGATGGGATATCACGGTGTGGTCCTCAGCGACGCCATGTATATGAGGGCCATACGGGACAATTACAGCTTTGAAACGGCCATCGAACTGGCTATCAATGCCGGCATCGATATCCTCCTGTACACCGCCCATATGCGAGGGGGTCAATCCCTCGTCGGACGTATACAGGATATCGTCGAAGCCAAGGTAAGTGAAGGTGTGATCGAGAAAAGCCGAATCGACAGCTCCTACCAACGGATTATGGACCTGAAACAGCGACTCGGCTCATCCACCATCGTACATAAAAACCGATCCACAGCCCAGCCAAACACACTGAACCTCACCGCCTATCCGAATCCATTCAACAGTACCACAAAGCTGACGATGACCCTGAATGAACCCTCTGATGTTCAATTGGATATATTCAGCGTACGCGGACAATGCGTCAGACACCTGAATCCCGGAACACTGTCGGCAGGTACCCATCGCATCCGCTTTGACGCGGGCGATCTGCCGACAGGCGTATACATGGTACGGCTACAGACGACACAATCCATCAGAAACCAAAAGATCACTCTGATCCGATAAGCGCTGTGAGCAACGAGAGGGATATTCGGCAGGCCTTTTTGCAACCCGGGCCAAATTGTTCGGTTACTGAAACCCAATTCCATATAACGGGGACATGAATGGGGGAGGACATATGAAAACATGGAACACACCGGGGGGACAAATACTGGTCAGACTCGTACCTGGGCGAAGCAATGTCTTTTTGCTGGCGAATGCCGGTCGTCATCTTTTGATCGATAGTGGGGCAAAATTCGTCCGGAAACAGTTATTTGGACAACTCGATACGCTCAGGGTGACATCCGATTCTCTTGCCGCATTGATTCTGACGCACACCCACTTTGATCATAGCGAAAATGCCGCTCAAATCAAACAGAGATACCGGACGCGTGTGGTCGTTCATGAAAGCGAAGCCGCCCTGTTGCAGCGGGGAGCAAATCCACCTATTCGAGGCTCTGTGAAATTCTCCAAATGGCTGCTCAGACGGGTGGGCAATCGCGTTGAGGTCGGGCACACCGTTCAACCCGTGAAACCCGACTGCCTGATCGAAAAAACGGTCGACCTCACCCCCCTGGGCTTTGATGCAAAAATCATTCATACCCCCGGTCATTCACCCGGCTCGTGTAGCGTCATTATCGAAAACCATATCGCCGTCGTCGGGGATGCCATGTTCGGTTTGATACCCGGATCCATCTTTCCCCCGTTCGCCTTCGATGTTCCCATGCTGATTCAAAGCTGGAAAACGCTATTGGATACAGGATGTTCCATCTATCTCCCCGCGCATGGAACCGAAAATAAACGGGAACGGGTACAAAAACAGTATGAGAAATATGCGTTGCGAATCAACAAATAGAAAGTCTCCGACGATACTCGAGAGGTGGGATTCATAGCACACTGTTATCACTGTCACTGCAGAATCT
>CAYPUH010000114.1:0-6969 GCA_964413725.1 uncultured Cytophagia bacterium | reverse complement strand
GTCCAACGCCTCGCCGCCATGCTCGATCGCCACGTCAGCCGCCTCGAAGACATGACCAACGACCTGCTGGACCTCCATACCGCCGAAGCCCGCCAGCTGCCCCCCCGCTGGGAAGACGTCGAACTGGGGACCCTGGTCTGGTGGGCCCAGACACACTTCACCCAACGGGCACGCGAGAAAAACGTACGACTCGACATCGAAGCCGACCCCGAGGACTTCCAGCTTCGCACCGACCGCAAGCTCGTCGTGCTGATCCTGCAGAATCTCATGGACAACTTTTTGGCGACGCACCTTTAGACATCTCCGGGCAAATGTCCGGCGCGGTCGCGAGAAATATCGCATCGAACCGCTCATATTGGCAATGACCTGGAAGCGCTACCTGGATCAAACCGGTCATCGATCCGGTGCGTGGATTTTTAGAGATTCCCGCCTGTATGCGCAAGCAGCCGGACGAGGACTGCCAGGCCTGTCACAACGATCTCGACGAACAACGCTTGCTGGATGTCATCTTTGGTAAAACGGGCGGTCCACCAACAGCCTCTTTGAACTAAACACACCTCTTTTCCCACACCGGCTTGGGATCCCCTATCCCGGAGGGGCCTATACAAGTCGTCTCTGATTCAGAAAACCCAAACCGCTGCAACGAGTACCTTTGACACAAAAAGAAAAGTCCCGACCCAAAGAGGACGGGACCCTTTTATGCTATTTCATCAATATCATCTGTATCATATCCTGCTGCCCTCCTGTTCGAAGACGGGCAAAATAAAGACCACTGGGCATACCCTGCGCCTGCCAGTGCACGGTATGACGGCCGGCCTGCTGAATGTGATCCACCAGCACCTCGACACGTCGTCCCAGGACATCATAGACAACTAAGGAAACCGCGCCGGACTCTGGGAGTGAATAGGATATTCGAGTCTCCGGATTAAACGGATTGGGACTGTTTTGCTCCATTCCGAATCGCGTGGGCAATTGAGTGGACGGACCGGTGTCCAGCCCGGAATAGAGCTCGCCGGGCAGTTCTCTACCGGCGCGCAACCGGTTGCCGTCACGGTCAGCCAGATAGACATTGACCCAATTGGGACGTACGGGCACCCTGTCCGCCTCCACGTCATCGGTCCAGCGTTCATCCGTCATTCGGTCGAAATCTCTCGTGATTTTTTCATAATAGGAGAATGTCGGCCCCACAAAAGCGACAGGTTTTTCAGACGAGGACGGCGTTTCCACAAGGAAAATGCCCAGATTCACTTTACCCACGCCGACATGTAACACCTTGCCCACGACACTTCCGTCAAACTCTGTTGGCTGTGTATGGACGTCCGCGATGACAAAATCCGGTTCTCCTGCCTTGTAGGTATCGTAATAAAGATCCGCATACCAGCCGGTATAGGGAGGTCTTCCACTTCCGCCTCCCACGAACAGCATCTCTTTAAGCCAGGACCGTTCATCATCGGAAAAGGACTCTCCCCGGCACTCCTTCTCCGCCAGCCGTGCAAGATGCAGCGTCACCTCCTCGAGACGAGCGAAATAATCCGGAATGGACGGCATGTCCGGCCAAACCGGAACCTCTACCGTCAGCTGATCAAAATAGAGACGAGCACGCCGGGCAAACTCGGCAATCGCCCGGTAAAAATCGGGATAGGGCTCAACATATGAATGCGGGAAGGAGCAACCAGTCATGCCGGTATAGGATTGTTTGGCATAAAGAAGATTATCATGACGCAGCTGCGCCCAAGAGGCCAGCTGGGTGTTGATTTTTTGCTGTTGCCAGGCCACCGTCCGCATGAAAAAGGGTAATGGTCTCTCGACAACCGCAATCGTCGGATGAGGATTCAATTGCCGAATGGACTGCAGCCAGGCATTATAAAGAGACTGTTGCCAAAAGTCTGCATCATAGGATTCGACCAAATATCGCAGAGATGCGAGCTGGCTGGCATAGTGATACCGCTCCAGCTCGTCCCGCAGCAAGGGCAAGGCATTGTCATTACCCAAAACAAACAGAGCATCCAACGGGTCTGGCATGGGTCGCCAGACTTTCTTGCCTTCAAACAGGATCCGATCATAGACCACATTGGAAAAGACATAGGAATCGATAATAAATCGTTGCCCCAGCATACGAAATGAAACCGGCAAGGTGTCCGGAGAGGTGGAATACGGATCCATCATGATCAGGTTGGACAAAATCTGTTGTTCCGAAACCGCACTCCGTTTCACAGCATCATGAAACATGTTATATGTGTTTTCATCGACCAACTCGCTCACCGACTCGATCCCCTGTTCCTCCTGAAGGGTAAGCAATTCGGTCGGTGTCAGATTGTCGCTTTCACCCACCATGAACGTTAAAATCCTGTCGATTTCATTCAGGTCCGGTCGAACCCCTGCCACATCGATCCATTCGTTCAGCAAGACGCCTCCCAGAACCATACGCTTGATCTCCTCGGGGGTCCAGGGATCTTCCCAGGGATTTTTGGGAGGAGCGGTGAACCAGATTTCAATCCGTCCCAGCCACATCATGGTCTTGAAATAATTGGCAAGGGTCCGTTCTCCCTCGGGTGTATAGATGATCTGATTGTAATGTCCCCGCACAATAAACTGGCTGAAATCAATGCGGCGATCGCGTTCGGAAAAGAGAGACACTTTTGCCATTCCTTCGTCTTCGATGGCCGACATGATACGACGATAGTGATCGCCGGACGCCAACCTCGGGACGATCTCTTTATCCTGTAAAAGACTTTGTGCCACCGCAATAAAAAGATCCACATCCGCCAGTGGAGCTTTTAACGCATCAATATCACCGTACTTTTGCTCTAGTTTCTGAAACGTGACGGCCATCTCATCCAGAATACGAATCAGACGCGGCTCCAGCATGGACACTTCAACATCCATTAAAATATCGTCATAGCTCACATGCAGGGCATGCAGTACAGCATCGGTGGTGATAAAAACCGGTAGGTCATTGGAATAGATGTCATGAAAGGCACGTGTAAAATCAAGCCGGCTGAGCCGTTCACTGACGACAAATCGATGATTTTGAAGAAGCGACATCTCTCCGTCTGTCAGCCCATAGATCTTTTGAATGGAATCGCCAAATGCATAGCGGGACAATTCCGCCGGTTGATAGTGGCCGGTAAAATAAGATTGAGCGGGCGCGTGTTGTTGTATCAGCTGATCCGCACGCATATTTTCATGATCAGCAAGAAACTGTGCATAATCCTCGATGTCGAAAGAACCCTGGGCCAGCAGAACTCCCGCCATCAACAGCATCAACATCCACATTCGCAGTGAATTCATGGTTTCTCCTCCAATAGATCAACACTAACATTCATCAGGAGACATGCAAACATTCGGCCAAACAACCAGCGTATGTACAATTTAGCATGATTATTATAAAATATCCAGTCATAATTTGTATCAGCCCCGAATGACGGACAGCTCCAAGCCCGATAACAAATTAATTATTATACACTAAAGCCGACATAAAAACAAGCAAACGCACCTGGTCTCGGGCATCACTCGATCCGATCGGTTTCATGGCACACCCGGAATCAGAATCTGACATCATGCCGCTGACAGCAATAGCCGGCATCGGGTGGACACGACCGCGAATATTTTTCGCACTTGACCGATTTTTTCGCAGGGTATTGAATACCATCATCGGACACTATGGGTGGTACTCTAATAATAACGTCCCAAACATAATCAGAATTACGTTACAGCCTGAAGAAAGGTCGTTGCTACACTCTGCCGCAACAGGACATATGGATCAGGGCCCGGAGACTCTGAAGACGGATTGGGTTGAGAGCATGTTTTCAGGGAGAGTATCCGGGTCGATTGGTGATCGACCCGGAAAGGGGTGTCACTGTTGCTGTTTGGGGATACGGATAGTCTGACCGGGATAGATTAGATCCGGATTTTTGATCACTTCCCGGTTGGCTTCAAAGAGAACCGGGTATTTCATGGCATCTCCGTAATACCGTTTGGCGATACCGGAGAGCGTATCACCACTCTGGATGGTGTAAAATTCCACAGATTCGACCTGTTTTTGGGGAAAAGCGAGATCATCGGCTGTCACGTTCTCTACCCCCTTGATGTTGCCAGCCAGCAGGACTGCTTTTTCCTGCGTCGACTGATCCTCACACTCTCCGGAGAGGACGACGTTGCCGTCGTTAAAGTCGACTTTTAAAGTGGTGATTTTCTCCCCCAACTCCTCGGTGATAAGGGATTGAATTTCTTCTGCTTCATTGCCTTTTCCCAAAAGATCATTGCCAACCTGCTTTAAAAACGAAAACACTCCCATAATGAATCCTCCTCAATTAGCGGCCTCTAGACGTGCCTGGCGGTATGAATCCATGGATCCTACATCCGTGATTTGAACAGCCTTAAAAAAAAACAACAATAGAGTAGAATTCTATTCCCTGATCCACGATGGAGGTGCATCGAAGGTGATAGGACCAGAACGGATCTATTCCCGATCGCAACCAGTCAGGTTTAATATCAGGGGCGTAATATCGGTGAGGCGTTTGCACCTCTGGGCAATCGATTCAGCATCCGGGCCCAAAACAAGCGTCATGGCGGCGTGTTGTGAATGGCCGCGAAAGGAGAGATCTTCAATATTTCCATGATCCGAGGTCACGACAATCAGAGTATCGGACAGGGATACATATTCGATCACAGCGGTGAGAAATCGATGCAATTTTCGTAAGGTAGATAGCGCCAGTTGAATGTCTTGTGAATGGCCAGCCTGGTCGGTTTGAAAAACCTCGTACAAAATAAAATCATGTGTTGAGATTTGTCCGGCGGCAATTTCTGCCGCCTCTTCAGGTGTTCTGAGGGGAACCTCGAATCCCTTCTCCACCAGAGCGTCGCCGGTGATATCGTGGTAAAGACTTTTTCGGGCAACAAAATCATCGAGACCCGCAAAGGGTAAATTGGCGTAAAGATTGGTCAATGTCGTCGCCGAGAGATGACGAATGATGGTTGACGGATCGTAATCAAAAAAGGGAGGACGAAATGTGTTGATAAATCGGACACGGTGTCCACATTGATTGAGGTGTTTGAGAACAGAATAGTCCTGGATCAGTTGTCGAAGCCGACTGTTGGGAAATCCACTCAAATGTCGCCCCAGTAGGGCTGGTGCGTTCTGACCGGTTAGCAACGCAGTTTGTCCGGTCGCGCTTTGAGGCAAGCCCGGAACATCCAGGCCGGCATCGAGACCTGTAGAAAAACCGTGGTCATGGATACGCCGTGGAAACGAATGATCTTTGAACTGCTGAAAAAGAGGCAGGTCTGTTGAGGTACAGGGATTGATGCGAGGATCGTTATCTCCGATTCCCAGACCGTCGACAAAGAGGAGAAAGAGATGTTTTATCCTGGCGTGCCTCATAGCCCTCAATAGAGCTGCTGAATATGGGTACCGGGGTAGTAATGATTTAATATCTCTGTCACATCATACTCTTTTTGGGCCATTACAGCGGCACCGATTTGGCACATTCCCACCCCATGGCCCCATCCGGCACCCTCTAAAACAAAACCGGACCGATTGTTATCCGGTCGAGCCAGAAAGCAGGAACTGTACAGGGTCGAGGCAGATAGTGTTTGACGAATTTTGAGTTCTCCCTGTACCCTCACAGACCCGTTTGTCCCAGTAATACGCAATTGTGTAATACGTCCCGAGACACTCCGCTTTTCCGGAATGAGAGACAGAATCGTTCCGATATCGCGCCCAAAACGGGACTGTATCCGTTTCCGCAGATCATCACCCGCGAGGTGAACCGTCCAGCGAAAATATTTCCGTGCATAATTGGCAATTGGAGTTTCGGAAATATCCACGTTGCAAAAAACTCGGGGACGGCGCCGGATCCACGTACGCACATGATTGGCATCGGTCAGATCGAATTGACGGGGGACCAGAGAAGACGGAACGTCAAATCCTCCGGTGAGATAGGGCACACGTTCACTGTTCCAGATATTCTCGGCGGTCTCTGTGTGACCACCGCAAATTGCAGAGTATGGAGTGAGACACAGCTCACCCCTGTGCATCAGAACCATCCCACGGGTATCATCGACAGCGTCATTGGTCCGTTGTGATTCACGGGTAATACCGGCATACGCCTGACAATGAACATTGTCGCAGACATCATATTCACTGTTGGGATGCTTGGATCCAAAGTGGTACAGCACAAAGGTTCGCGACGCGATGGCTTGAGCTTTCAGGGCTTCAGGTGGAAATGTCGACGACATTTCACGGGGCAGCACGCCTTTTAAATAGGTTTCCAGAGGTAATACATTGATGACAGAAAGGTGGCCGCTCTGATCAATGCTGACTTCGATTTCCCCCCGATAGGTTCGGTCTTCCTGGTGATGCCAGTGAAAACCAGCACCATCCTCAACCCGTTTGACGCGAATCAACGGTCCTGAAAACCGCAACACATCATCAGCCTCGATTGTTTTGCCCGAAGGAGAGCAAAGTTGAATTCTGCCTCGTCCTCTCTTCACAACCCGTTCGACCACTTGAGCACTGGGTACGGAGAGTTGAGCGAGAGCCCATTCCGCTCGAGACCGGGACTCGAAGAATCGGGGATGATATACTGCATAGCTTCGGGCATCCGCAATCACATCAGAAGAGACGAACAACGCCTCTCCTCGAGTCACCAATTCGGTGGCGATGTTCTGTTTTTCCAGCTCCCGGGCTCGTTTTTGAGCTCTGGCTTTGTCACCACTCTCATAAAATCGAATGCGATATGTCCAACTGGCGGACTGGCCCGAAAGAATCCGCGCCGTCCAGACTCCTGTTTCCTTGATCCGTTTTTGCGGACGCGGATCTTTGGTTATCACGAAAAAAGGACCCACAGGTTCGATGGAAACCTGATCCTGGTGTTCCAGTATACCAACCCGAATAATCGGGCTCTCCACACGTCGTTTCTGAGGCGCTTTAAGCCCTGCTCATAAGGACCATAGCACGACGGTAGT
>CAYPUH010000113.1:0-12806 GCA_964413725.1 uncultured Cytophagia bacterium | reverse complement strand
GTTCAAGCAGTCTGTTGAAATTCTTTGGCTTGGGGTTGTGTGGCCATATCAGCTCCCAATGGATAAAACAGGGTGGTGTCCGGTTGGCCAACCGGACACCCGTCACAAAATATGAAAAATGGAATTACAATGCAGGTTCTTTTTCCCGAAATTCATTGGCTTTTCGTTTGATTTTAGAATACCACACGTCCAGAAGATCGGAAAAGATGTCATAGAGGACGGGAACGATAATCAGGGTCAGAGCGGTACTGAACATCAATCCAAAGATGACCACAATGCCCATGCCGCTCCACCATTGAGAACTCTCGGCTCCGAACGCAATAAAGTCACCCCAATCACCGGAAACAAGCTTGACAAAGTCGATACTGATTCCGACGGTCAGGGGGATGAGGCCGAGAATTGTGGTAATAGCGGTCAGAATGACGGGTCGGAGTCGGGTTTTCCCGCCTTCGACGATGGCATCCACCTTATTCAATCCACTCTGTCGCAGTTTTTGTATATAATCGATGAGCACGATACCATTGTTGACCACGATACCGGCGAGGGAAATGATTCCGATACCGGTCATGATGATACCAAAAGGCCGGTAGGTGATCAACAGACCGACAAACACGCCGAAAAAGGAGAGGATGACCGAAATCAGGATCACAAACGGCAGTGTCACCGAGTTGAATTGTGTCACGAGAACGAGGAGAATCAGAAGGATGGCGATAAAAAATGCCCGGGTTAAAAAGTCGGAAGCTGCCCGTTGTTCTTCATCCTGTCCAGCGAATTCAATGCTGTACTCGGGTGGTGGCGTAAATCCGGCAAGTCTGGTTTTGACATCTGCCAGGACCTCTGCTGAGCGGCGCCCAAAGGCCTCCGCTGTCACGGTAACCACCCGGTCGGTATCGACGTGGTTGACATTACTCAATCCGGCTGCAAAGTCGATCGTGGCCACGTTGGAGAGGGGCAGATGTCGTCTCTCATGAAAGATCGTGAGATTGAGCAGGTCGGAATAGTGACGGCGGTAATCTTTGTCGAAGCGTACGGTGATATCATATTCATCCTGTCCGACCCGGTATTCAGAGGCTTCGGTGCCGTTGACCGCCGTACGAATGGTGCTGGCAATGCGAGAGGTATTGAGACCGATCAGAGCCGCTTTTTCGCGATCGACGCGGATTTGCAGTTCCGGCTTTCCGGGTTCATAGTTGTCCCGCAATTCACTCAGGCCGGGAATGGACTGGATTTGGTGTTTGATACTGTCGGCTAGTGCCGAGAGAATTGTAAAATCGTTTCCCTTGATTTGAATTTCTACTGCCTTGCCGGTCGGCGGTCCTTCCTGGGGTCTGGATACATCGATCTGAGCACCGGGGATACCCTCAACCCGCTGGCGGATTTCTTGCAGGGTCTTGTAGGAGGATTGTTGACGGTCCTCTTTATCAAAAAAATCCACGGTGATTTGAGATCTATGGGGTTCTCCCCCGCCGGCACCAAAGTCCATGTCGGAAGAGACATTGCCTACACGGCTGATCATATGTTGTGTGTCCACAAGGCCGTGCAATCGTTCTTCCAGTGTGCGCGTGATGTCATTTGTCGCTTCCAGGCGCGTACCCGTGGGGGCTTTGATATCCACCCAGGCCTGTTTGGGTTCGGTTTCGGGAAAAAATTCGACACCGGGATTAAACGCTCCATAAACGATAAAGATGAGGAGATAAGCTCCAACCGTCAACGACAGCGTTGTCCCTCTTCGTTGCAAGACCCAATACAGAGTATGTTCATAGCGTCCGTTGAGCCAGCGAATAAGCCGGTCACCGGGTAATATCGAAGCTGCCTGATCCCGTTTCAAAAAGGATGAAGAGATGACCGGGTTGAAAACAAGGGCTATGATCAACGATGACGCCAGGGTGATGATCAGAGTGATCGGCAGAAAACTCATAAAATCCCCGACAATACCGGGCCAGAACATCAAGGGAGCAAAGGCGAACAGGGTGGTGACGGTGGAGGCGATAACAGCCATACCCACTTCCTCTGTCGCTTCTCTGGCGGCGCTGAGTAGCGATTTTCCGTCCTGATGATGACGATAGATGTTTTCCACGATCACAATGGCATTGTCCACCAGCATGCCCAGCGCCAGGATGAGGCTGAACAAAACAATCATATTGAGAGTATATCCCAGCAGACTCTGAATAATAAACGAGAGCAGCATCGAGAGCGGGATGGCCAGGCCCACCAACAATCCGTTTCGGGCTCCCATAAAAAAGGCGAGGACGGCGATGACGAGGATGAGACCCGAGATGATATTGTTTTCGAGGTCTGATACCATGGAGCGAATGTCTTTGGACTGATCTGCCAGAATGAAATACTCGGTTTGCGGCGGAAAGCGCTCAGCTTCCCTGGCCAGCATGGCTTTGACCTCATTGGTGACCCGGAGGATGTTTTCTCCGCTGCGTTTTTGAACCGACAGGGTTACGCTCGATCGTCCATCAAGGCGGGATCGACTCGTACTTTCCTCAAAACCCATCTGAACATCGGCCAGATCGTAAAGGTAAACCGCCTGGTCATCGATGGTTTTGACCACCACCGTGTTCAGCTCCTGCACCGATTTGAATTCACCCGGTATCCGGACCGAATATTTCAACCTTCCGCTCTCGATACTCCCCCCGGGGATGGTGGTGTTCTCGCTTCGAATCGTGCGAATCACGTCGTCGACACTGAGCGCATACATACGCAGACGCGCCGGATTGATGTTGACCTGGACTTCCTTTTCAAGTCCTCCGGAAAGGGTGATGTCCAAAATACCCGGAATCTGTTCCAGCTTGTCTTCCAGCATCTCTGCAATTTCCTTCAGGCGGACCAACGACTGATTGCCGACAATGCTGACCAGCATGATGGGAATATTTTCAAAGTTTACTTCCTGGATGATCGCATCTTCTGCATCCTGAGGCAAATCAGGCTTGGCCTGATCCACCTTTTCTCTGATTTTTCGCACCGCTTCATCGATTTCCATATCCGGTTGGAATTCAACGGTAAAGGTGACCAAGCCCTCGGTACAAACACTGGACATTTGCTTGATTTTTTTCAACTCGTTGAGTTTGTTCTCCACAGGTGTTGCCACCAGATTCTCCATGTCGACCGGAGATACACCAAAATAGGGAACCGACACGATAACCACAGGCTGCTCTATCTGTGGAAAGGATTCCACCGGTAGTTGGTTGTAGGCCGTAAAGCCGGCCATGATCAATATGAACAGCATGACAAAGATACTGGTACGATGTGTCAGTGCCCAATTGGTAATTTTCATGATAATTGATATCCCTTTTCAATACTCATTTTTCCGACCCGCAGGTCCTGGATCAAGAGGATGCTATTCAACACTCGAAGCGATCGTGCCGACAGAGCGATCACTCCGATTCAGGGCTCGCTCCAGAAGCCAGAGCAGGTGACGAGACCGGTGTGACCCGATCGTTGTCAGAGAGATCTTGCTGCCCTGTAACGATGAGCTGATCCCCAATATGTAATCCATCGATCAATACGCTGTCATCGTGAACGGCAATGATCTCGATGGGATGACGTTTTGCCAGGTTCTGATTTACAGTGAATACAAATCGACCTTCTTCGGACTGGACGATGGCATCCATAGGAATGACGATTTGGTCACGAAACGTCCGGCGTTGAATGTTGAGGTCTGCCATCATGTCGGGCGCCAGCTGTCCTTTTGGATTGTCGATTTGGATTTCGATTTCAAATGTTCGGCTCTCGGGATCGACCGTTCCATAGACGAACGAGACTCGTTTCTCGAGTACCACCTCTGGAAAGGCATCAAAACGGATCGTTACAGGAGAACCGACCCGGATATCCTTGAGAAAGCGCTCGGCAACGCCCGCGGTTATTTTGACTCTAGACTTTTCGACAAATTGGTAGAGCGGACTCATGGGCGTCACATAGGCTCCAGGATCCAGAGAGCGTCGTTCAATATGACCGGTAAAGGGTGCGACGATGGTCAGTTTGTTGAGACGGGCCTGTGTCAAATTGAAATTGGCGCGGGCCCGTTCAAGAGCGTACTTTGAAGCGAGATACTCGTTTTCGGAGATGGCTTTTTTATCGATTAGCACCTGTTTGCTGTTTAACTGCAACTCGGCCAGTTTCAGGGCGGCGTGTGCCTCCTGATTGGCAGCCTCCAGCACTTTGTTTTCCAGGACTGCAAGTGTGTCCCCTTTGCGGACAAATGCCCCTCGGTCCTTTTCGATGGTTTGCAACACCCCCCCTTCTTCCGCGACAATGTCGATCTTTTTATTGGCCTGCACCGTGCCGGTAAGCTGGATATAGTCGGAAAAGGCTCTGTGCTCCAGTTGAATCGTCCGAACCGGTATGCCTTTGGATTCAGACGACGGTGTTTTGGAGGGTTCTGAAGAGCAGGCGACCAACAAGAGGCCCGCCAATGCAATGAAAAGTTGTTTCATGATACCTCCTTGGACGGATTCGCGATGATCCGTTGTATCGTGGCTGTTCATATTAATCTGTCGATGGAACACCCTGATCGCTCATCTGACCGGTCGCCTGTTCCCAGTCAAAGGTGGCGGTGAGATAATCAAAGACCGAAGCATAATATTCCAGTTGAGCCTGATCCAAAAGTACCCGACTGTCTTTCAGTTCCAGTTGAGTGGCCATTCCGTTTTCGACGCGGGTTTGGGCAATTTCAAAGGCGCGTCGGGCAGTGGTGATACTGGCCCGGGCGGCTTCGATTCGTTTCAGAGCCTGTTTGAGTCTTAAATAGATATTGCTGAGCTCAATTTGAATAGTGTCCCGGCTCAACTGTAGCTGTCTTTGTGCCTTAAATACTTTTACTTTGGCCTTTTGCACCTGTGCGGTTGTAAACAGGCCGGAAAAAACCGGAATATTCAATTCAAGGCCGGCAATGATGTTGTCATTGTCATGTTCCAGTCGAAACGCATCGGATCTGGCTCCATAGGTATAGACCAGAGAGGCGGACAGGGTGGGAAAATAATTGGCTCGCTCCGCTTTGACCCGTTTCTCCTCCAGACGTTGTCGTTTGAGTAACGACAGGTAATCCGGCCGGGAGTCCAACACCTGTTGGAGAGTTAACGAATCGGGAAGGGCTGGAATCGATTCCAGATCCCCTTGTAACTCGATGCGTTCTTTGATGGGCAATTCGACGAGGGCTTTCAGGTTATTCCGAGCCAATTCTTCATCCTGTTTGGCTTGTAATGTCTGTGGAATCTGATTCTGCCAGCGGCTTTTGGCTTGCAACAGTTCAAACTCGGAAGAGATACCGCTCTCGTATTTTTGTTCAATGTTTTCAAAGTTTTCCTTTGCACTTGTTTCGGATTGCACGGCCACATCCAATACTTTTTGTGCCAAAAGGGCACGATAGAATGCTGTTTTGACCTGTGTGATGATCCGGCTGTACTGATCCTGATATTGAAACAAGCTGAACCGATCGAATATACGGGCAGCCTCAATGGCGGTACCCACCTTTCCAAAGCTATAAAGAATCTGGGAGAGCGATGCATTCACAAGGTATTCATTTTCAAAAGAGACCGAAAACCGATTCGTTTGGCGTCTGCCCAATGAATCGGTGATGGATACGTAAAAAAAGCTATCCATAAAATTTCGATTGTAATTCATGGTCAGGTTGATTTTGGGCAGTGCGGTAGACCAGGCTTCCAGCTTCAAGGCATCGGCGCGTTTGAGCTCTGCCTTTGCCAGCTGGATCTCCGGATTCCGCTCCCGGGCCAGTTCCAGGATGGTGTTCAAATCATAGGGCCGGGCCATGGATGTCTGAACGGCCAACAGCACCAGAAAAGAAATGAAATGATTGACTTTCACGCTATCCTCCAAACCATCGGTTGCAATAGAGCCGATTACGAAAAAAAACTTGACTGGATTCTGTGTCAACAGAATCCAGATATCCATTCTCTCAAGCCTAACCAGTTGATCACTGTCAACTTAACAGTCTGCGTGCCACGAAAAGTTCACTGGAGTTGTCTTTCGAGATTCCAAAAGTGTGATCATACAATAGAGAAAGGGTGTTCGGGTGGCAAGGATTCGAGTATTCCCCCGGGAATTTTTCCCTTGATTTTTAGACCAGTATTTATAACATTAACCGGGCCTTCGTTTACTCCCTTAAAATGTCTGGATTTTGCATTTGCAGAATCCCATTATACAATATCTTTATCTTTCTGTTTTGTATTCTTTTTTGACCCGTGAAATGTCACCCGATCGGCAGTGAAATTGGGAAATGTGCACAAACGATTCCGTTGTTGATCGGTATGATACGGAAAAAAAGCGGATACGATTTTGTTATTGCAGGAGATGTTCAAAAGGATAAGGCGTTGTGTTTTATCCACTAAAAGTGGATCCGGATGTTGTCACCGTCTAGGGGATGATCGGGATCACACAATCCAAGCAGGAAGCCATGAGGAGGCATGATGAATTGGATCGTTAAAACAACAGCAGTGTTGATTCTGCTCTGTGTGGTCACGGGGTATTCCCAAAACGGGATCATAGCGATCAATGCCGGCTATTTCAACCCCAAGGATGCCAAAAGCGGGTTGCTGGTGGGGGGTATTCTTGGCAAATCGATCGATGAAGCTGTGGATATCGGGATCGGTTTTGACGTGTTTCACAAGTCCTATTCGGACATCACCTCTGTTGCCAAATCCGATGATTCGGGTCTGACAACAGAGATTGAAGAGCGGGAAGTGGATTACAGCCGGACCATTATTCCCCTGCATCTCCTTATCAACGTTAAAATTCCTGCGGGTCGTTATTTTGGCTATTTAATTCGTGGAGGGATCGGGTATCACTTTCTGATCAGTAAGGAAAAAAATTACGAGACTGATACCAACCAGACCCGTAATTTTGGTGGACTGGGTTGGCAGGGGGGTGGCGGTATTTTTTATCATATCGGTACGCGATCCACTTTTACCGCCAATGTTTTTTACAGCAGCAGTGAAGTCAGTCGGGATATAGAGAAAACTACCCGCGGGTTGCCGATAACGGAGCGTGTCAATCTTTCCGGTTTGGGATTGAAGTTGGGTGTGATTATCTATCTCGAATAGCCAGCACGTCAAGGCAACGTCCGACTGTTTCAAGCCTGACTGTCACTGATGTTCCTGATCCGGTGCAGAAGGGCTTTTTTTTTAGTTGGCAAGGTTGATTTTTCCTTGCACACAACGAGAGAGGATGGGATGGTTCAGCAACGAGTGACCTTTGGTTTGGGGGGCGGTATCACACCGGTGGTGCGCCGCCTGCTGATTTTGAATATCGGCATTTTTTTAATTCAACTGTTATTCAATTGGGTCTCCGACTCTTCACCGTTCATTCAATATTTGGCATTGCGACCCACTGCGATTGCCGGTTCTTTTGCAATCTGGCAGCTGGTGACCTATGCATTTCTGCATGGTGGCATTTTTCATATCTTTTTCAATATGTTGATCCTCTGGATGTTTGGATGTGATGTGGAGAGAGTGCTGAGTGCCAGAAAATTTATAAAGTATTATTTGATCACGGCAGTGGGTGCTGGTGTGTTTCAGGTCCTGAGCAATTGGGGCGAACCGGTTTCCATTATCGGCGCGTCGGGGGCGATATATGGTATTCTGGTGGCCTTTGCGTTGTTTTTTCCCGACCGGCAAATTACCCTGCTGCTTTTTTTTGTGTTTCCCGTCGCCTTGAAGGCAAAATATCTGGTTGCTATTTTTGTTGGCCTCTCTTTGTTGTTTGGCCTGCAAGGACATCTTATGGGATCTTCGGATAATGTAGCCCATCTCGCTCACCTCGGTGGCGCGGTTGTGGGATTTGTCTATTTGAGAGGGGATGACTGGATTGGGCGATTTGTCCGGCGTCATCGCGCTCACCAACGCCAGCGTCAAAAGGAAAAAGAACGTAAAGCTTTCGAAGAAAAAGAATGGTTTCGCAAAGAGGTGGATCAGATTCTGGATCGCATCAATGAGGTCGGATACGAGAATATCACCGAAGACGAAAAAAATCGCCTAAAAAACGCCAGCGAATACCTGTCGAAAGAGTAACTGAGAATCGGTTTCTAAAACGATGCGAAAACGACTGATAAGCGGAATCGGATTGAGTGTGTGTCTTTTTGTCACCGCTGCCTTTGCCTCCCCGGTACGGGTGATTAACCGGACAACCGGGGCGACGGCAGGAACGGTATCGACCGTTCAGGTTGGACGCTATCAGTATTGCTCTGTAGCCAGCCTTGCCCGGACGCTGGATATTCCCTATTCTGTTGATAAGCGACGCAAACAGATCACATTGTCGATCAAGGATCAGGACGTCACCTTTACGGCGATCAGTCCGTTTGTTCTGTTTCCCCGGTCTGTATATCAACTTCCTGTCAATGTGCTGTTCCGCAATGGTACCTTCTACGCCCCGCTGTTGTTTTTGACCCGTGCACTTTCTTCTCAAGTAGAGTATCCCATCGACTATGATCAACGATATGGCGAGTTGATCGTCGAAATGGGAGGCGCTACGGTGACGGCCGCACAGATTTCCCAGGTTGAAAATGGTATTCTGATACGGATTTCCACCCGAAATCCCGTGAAAAAATCGAACCTGTTTTTAAGTGAATCCAATAATTGGCTTTACCTCGATCTCTATGGTGAGCAAGTGGATACTCTGGGATCTTTCAGGACACAGGGAGTAGGCAAGGCAGTGAGAAAGGTCGTCCCCATACAGCTATCAGAAGAGACGGCCCGACTGTCATTTTATCTGCCAGCAGCGATAAAATCCAGAGAACTCTCGGTACAGGATAATCCATCGCAGGTGGTCATCTCTTTAAAGACGCGAGAGGATCTGTCCGACCGTTTGTTGCAAGAGCTGGAACGGGAGCGGGAAAAATGGAAGATCGATGTCATCATTATCGACCCCGGTCATGGAGGCAAAGATCCGGGAGCGATTGGTCATAGCGGCCACTATGAAAAGGATATTGTGCTGGATATCGCCAAAATGTTGAAACAAGAGTTGCAGAGACGACTCGACGTTCAGGTCCTGCTCACTCGTGAGAGGGATCAGTTTTTACCCCTGAAAAAACGCACGCAATTTGCCAATCAGCACGGGGGAAAACTGTTGATCAGCATACATGCCGATGCCAATCCGGTGCGAAGTTTGCGGGGGCATACTGTTTATTTTTTGGGTCCGGCAAAGACCAAAAAAGCCCGACAGGTCGCTCAGTTTGAAAATTCGGTGATAAAGTACGAAGAGGGACGGGAAGAGTATGAGGAGCTTTCCGGTGCGGCGTTTATTCTGGGTGCAAATGCTCAGAATGCCTACCACAAGGAAAGTCAGGATCTGGCTGCTTTGTTATCAACCACAATTAAACGTCAGTGCAATTCTCGTAATCATGGTGTCCGACAGGCGGGCTTTTACGTTCTATATGGTGCCGGTATGCCCAATGTGCTGATCGAAAGTGGTTTTATTTCAAACCCATACGATGAACATCGGTTGAACAGCAAGAGTTATCAAAAACGGTTGGCTGGCGCCATTTGCGACGGTATCGTAGTGTTTAAAAAGCAGTATGAATATCAGCGGTCTGATTGATCGTGTGTGTTCTGATTCGCCCGGGTATTTTTCATATCAGGGCTTTTTTTTTGCTCCAGTTTTTTTATGCGATGTGAGCATCAGCAAACATATTCACTTCCCTGGCGGGTACCCCGTCGTTCCAATTCACGTTCGATGCAGGTCAATACGTCCTGTTTGTGCAAGGCCCATCGGGGAGCCAGGAGTTGTTCCGAGGGAGCTTCGGCGGTTAGGCGCTGGATGACCATGTCCGGAGGGAGCTTCTGCAGAACATCGCAGCACATGGACACATAATCATCGAGTTCGAGTGCGTTCAGGGTGCCCTGCTGCCACTCTTTTTCAACCTGTGTATCCTTTAGGATCAGCATGGGATGCAGTTTAATCTCGTGCGTGCCATTGTTCGCGATCAGCTGTGCGGTTTCGATCAGCTCGGTTTTGCTTTCCCCGGGTAATCCTGCCATCACATGGGTACAAATCCGCACCGGTATGTTTTTCAGTTTTTCAACCGCATCAGTATACGCTTTTACTGAATGCCCCCTGTGAATCCGTTTCAGGGTATGATCGTGTGCACTCTGCAGCCCCAGTTCTATCCAGATATTGGTTTGATGTGACAGCTCATCGATGAGATGGAGAACGGGATCTGACAGACAATCCGGGCGCGTGGCAATGGCGAGTCCGACCATCCCGGGCGTTTTCAGGCATTGTTCGAACTGCTGGCGGAGAATCGGTATGGGCGCATAGGTGTTGGTAGAGGCTTGAAAGTAGATGATGTACCGGTTGATTTTGCGACGCCGGGCAATTCGGATTCCTTCCTCGATCTGTTCGGAAAGCAGCACATTCTGTCGAGCATGCATCTTGGAAAAGCTGTCGATGCGACAAAACGCACACCCACCGTCTCCGGTTTTCGGATCGCGGTTGGGACACGTAAATCCGGCATCGACACAAATTTTCCAGATTTTGCTTCCATAGCGCTGCTTTAAAAAAAAAGAGAACTTGTAATATCTGTTGTGGCACACGAGATCGGTTCCGGAATTTAGTCGAGTACAACAACAAAAGGACAGGCACAAACCTGTCCTTTTGTTCCGTAAATCAAGGTTGGGTTCACTTGTTGAGAATCCCCTGATTTCTCAAATAATCGATAACGATCTTTGCACTCTCTTCCAGAGTGACCAGAGAGGTGTCTATCTCTATTTCTGCGGCCTCGGGTTCTTCATACGGCGCTGAAATGCCCGTGAATTCTTTGATTTCGCCGGCGCGAGCTTTTTTATACAATCCCTTGGGATCTCTCTCTTCCGCGATGTCCAGGGGTACTTTGACATAAATTTCGACAAACCGTTTCTCGGGACACAGCTGACGTGCCTGATCTCTGTCGGCACGATACGGTGAGATAAACGCCGTCATGGTGATAACGCCGGCATCGGCAAACAATTTGGCCACTTCGCCGATCCGGCGAATATTCTCCTGCCGATCCTCCGGGGAAAAACCGAGGTTTTTATTCAGGCCATGACGAATATTATCACCATCCAGAACATAGGTCAGATACCCCTCGGTGTGCAGGGCTTTTTCCACAGCATGCGCGAGTGTTGATTTTCCCGAGCCCGAGAGTCCCGTAAACCAGAGGACCACTCCCTTTTGGTTCAAAAGAGCCTCGCGATCTTTGGTGGTCACGTCACCCTGATGCCAGGTAATATTGCTAGATTTTTGTACAGTCATTATCGCCTCTTCGATTTAGGATCCGGTATCTATCACGAGTGTCCCGGGAAGGGACACCTCCTCTGTTGTCCGGTAAACTCTGCTCAGGAGTTAAGTTTTTGATAATACTCCATGAGAATATCCACCACTTCCGGACGACTGAATTCTTTGGGTGGGCGTTTGCCCTCACTCAACAGTTCACGCAGTTTGGTGCCGCTGATCAGGACCCGATCCTCTTTGTCGTGAGGGCATGTTTTCATCGACGCCATGCCATCGCATTTGTGGCACCAGAAGGTCCAGTCGATATTGAGTGGTTCAATTTCCAGGTCATTCTTGTCGATTTCTTTAAAGATATGCTGAGCATCAAAGGGGCCGTAATAGTTTCCCACTCCGGCATGGTCCCGGCCGATGATCAGATGGCTGCAGCCGTAATTTTGTCTAAAGATGGCATGGAGCAGAGCCTCTCGCGGTCCACCGTATCGCATTTCCATGGGATACACTTTGAGAACCACACGATCCTGTGGATAATAATGATCGAGCAGGACTTGATAGCATGCCATCCGGATGTCGGCGGGAATATCTCCGGCTTTGAGTTTACCGACCAGAGGATGAATGAGGATTCCATCCGAGACTTCGAGAGCGATTTTGGTGCAGTATTCGTGTGAGCGATGGATGGGATTGCGGGTTTGGAAGGCGGCCACACGATTCCAGCCTTGTGTTTCAAACAGGGCGCGGGTCTCGGCGGGCCGGCCGTAATAATCGCCATACTGTTCAGGATAGGGCCCTTCGCTCAGAACTTTGACCGCCCCCCCGAGGTAAGTGTCTTCCTGGGCATAGATTTTCGCGACACCTGGATGCTTTTCATCGGTGGTTCCAAAGACATTCTGTGCTTCTTCTCTCTTGTTGTAGGAATATTTTTCTTCGACCGTCATGGTCGCCATCAGTTCTCCGCTTTCATTGTCGACCAGAGCGATATCATATCCCACAGGCAGGCTTTCAGCGAAAGAGTCTTTAACTGCCAGAGTGATCGGAATTGGCCACATGGTGCCGTCGGCCATATGCATTCGTTTGACAACTTCCTGATAGTCGCGTTTCCGCATAAATCCGTCCAGGGGACTAAAGGCGCCCATTGCAAGCATAATCAAATCGGAAGTCTCCCGCGACGTTAAACGCACCACGGGCAGCGATTTTGCCTTGTCAATTTCCTCCTGAAGCCGTTGGCCGGTTAGCAATAACGGTTTGAGTTTGCCGCCATGAGGTGACACCAGTTTCGACATGGTATGCTCCCATTGATTGATCCGGTATGATGAATTATGGATTGATTTGTCGGGGTTCGGGGCGTACACCCGACGTCTCCCTCAGAAGTGTCAATCGGAGAACACAAAAACACGATACATTTTGTGTTGGGCTGTGGGGTTAAAAAGAGAGGGAGATCAGGCAAGAAACCAACCCCGTGACGTTCCGATACAATACAGTCGAAAAGTCTTGTTTCAGTTTACAATCTTGAAAGATAGAACAAAATGACGTGAATGTCAATGGTTAAGATCGCGTCCGGATGCTCGTAGGCGGTGGTATACAGG
>CAYPUH010000112.1:0-12813 GCA_964413725.1 uncultured Cytophagia bacterium | reverse complement strand
GTATGGCACCGTGTGTGCATTGATCATCGAGTCAGAAAATCATATTAAACGCGACGTTTCTTGGGTGGACGACATCCATTGTGTGGGATGGGTGTCACATCGCGAATGGCTGTGATTTCCAGACCTGCGGCCTGAAGCGATCGAACGGCCGCTTCTCTACCACCGCCAGGTCCTTTCACCAGGACTTCCACGCGCTGTAACCCGAGATCCATGGCTTCCTTGGCGGCGGTTTCCGCTGCCATCTGGGCGGCGAACGGCGTGCTTTTACGCGATCCTTTAAACCCGGCACGTCCTGCGGTGGCCCATGAAATCACATTGCCATAGACATCTGTCAACGTAATGTTGGTGTTGTTGAATGAAGCCTTGATATGCGCGACGCCGTTGGCTTCAACCTTTTCTTTCTTTTTTACACTGCGTCTTCTTTGAGCGGCCAAAGCTTACCTCATTCGTTTATCGTTCCCGGATTTCCTGAATTCTGAAATCCAAAAAACAACCTTTAGTATTCTATCCATCTATGCGACCTCTGCAGAGATCGAAGAGCGCCAGAGCTCAATGAAAATCGCGTCCTGGCTCTGACGATTATTTGACTTTTTTCCGAATACCAATGGCACGACGCTTTCCACCTCGTCGCGTTCTGGCATTGGTATGGGTCCGCTGACCATGAACGGGTAATCCCCGTCGATGGCGCAGTCCGCGATAACAGCCGATCTCCATCAACCGCTTGATATTCATATTGACCTCGGTTCGCAACGATCCCTCTACCTTGTAATCCGAGATCACCTCGCGAATTCGGGCAAGGTCATCAGGGCCTATGTCCCGCACACGTTGGTCCGGAGACACATTCGCCTTTTTGAGGATTTCCTCAGAGGTAGAATGACCGATACCGTAAATATAAGTCAAAGCAGTTGCGATCCGCTTTTCTCTCGGTAAATCGACACCAGCAATTCGTGCCAACGTTTACTCCTTTGTGTTTAGTGTCTTTAACCCTGACGCTGTTTATGACGCGGATTTTTTTTACAAATCACGCGTATTTTTCCGTTTCGACGTATAATTTTGCAACTTTCGCATATTTTGCGTACAGAAGAGCGCACTTTCATGATTCTACTCCTGAAATCGATTGACCGCCTCGATGGCTTTTTATTTATAGCGGTATGTAATTCTTCCCCGGGTCAGATCGTAGGGAGAAAGTTCCACCGTGACCTTGTCACCGGGAAGAATCTTGATAAAGTGCATTCTCATTTTGCCCGAGATGTGGGCCAGCACTTTGTGTCCGTTTTCCAGTTCAACGCGAAACGTCGCGTTCGGCAATGTTTCCAGAATGGTTCCGTCTACTTTTATGTTGTCTTCTTTAGCCATAAAAGAATTATATTCCCAGTGTTAAAATGTCAGGTTCCCCGTCTGTGATGACGATATCGTGCTCAAAATGTGCGGACGGCAATCCGTCCCGGGTCACCACAGTCCATTGATCCTCTTCGGTAAAGACCTCAAATGAACCCATATTGACCATTGGTTCGATCGCAAAGACCATTCCAGATTTCAATCTGGGGCCTTTATTAGGTGGTCCATAGTTGGGAATATTAGGGTCTTCATGCATTTCTTTTCCAATTCCGTGTCCTACAAGATCGCGTACCACCGAAAATCCGGCTGCTTCCACATGTGTCTGAATTGCATGGCTGATATCATACAGTCTGTTACCGGCCCGCGCTTGTTCCAGGCCTTTATCCAACGATTCGCGGGTGACGTCCATGAGCCGTTTCTTCTCAGGTGAAATGGTACCGACAGCAAAGGTGCGTGCAGCATCGCCATAATATCCATTGAGTTCCACACCGATATCCACACTGACGATTTCACCTTCTTTGAGCTCTCGAGTGCCCGGGATACCGTGCACCACCTGATTCTCTATGGAAATGCAGGTATTGGCCGGGTATCCTCGAAATCCTCGAAATGCTGGTCGTGCTCCTCGGGACCGAATCATCTCTTCGATCTCGAGATCAAGGTCGATGGTTTTCAAGCCCGTTCGGATTCGCGATTTGGCCAGTTTGAGCGCCTCGACAACAAGTGCAGCGCTTTGCCGGAGCAGTTCAATTTCTTTGCTGCTTTTGATCTGAATCATACCGGCTCTGACTAGGCGTTAAGGGTTTCGACCTTTGTTTCTATTTCCTTACGGACGGCGTCAACAGCTCCGGAGGCATCTATAGTTAACAACCGTCCGCGCTCACGATAATAGGTTACCAGCGGTGCTGTCTTTTCTTCATAGACAACCAGTCGTTTACGAACCGTTTCTTCCTTGTCATCGTCTCGCTGGATAATGTCGCCTCCACAACGGGGGCAGACATTGTCCTCAGGTGGAGGATTGTTGATCATATTGAACGTCTTGCCACAGCTGACACACACGCGTCGTCCGGTGACCCGTTCGATGATCGTGTCCTGGGGCATTTCAAAATAAATGACCGCATCCACTGCATCGCCGTCCATCAGCTGGTCCAGACCTTCAGCCTGTTCCAGAGTTCGAGGAAATCCGTCCAGGATGTACCCGTTTTCACAATCAGGTTCCGTGAGCCGGCTTTTAATCAGATCGAGAATAATCTGATCGGGCACCAACTCGCCCCGGTCCATAATAACCTTGGCTTTCTGCCCCAACTCGGTACCTTCTTTGACCGCTCTTCTCAGAATATCGCCTGTGGCGATCTGGGGAATATTGTATTTATCCGCAATCGCGCCAGCCTGGGTACCTTTACCGGTCCCCGGGGCGCCAAGAAATATCAACCTCATGAATCCTCGCTAAAATTTTCTTCGTCCTCTGATCTTTCCGCTCTTCATGAATCCATCATAGTGGCGCATCAACAGATGGGATTCAATTTGTTGCAGAGTATCCAGGGCCACACCAACCACAATCAGCAATGAGGTACCGCCATAAAAGCTGGCAAAATCGTACCCCACATTGGTCAATTTTGTCACAAATGAGGGAAAGATAGCGATGACAGCCAAAAAGATCGATCCCGGTAATGTGATTCGCGTGAGGATATTGTCGATAAATTCAGCGGTCTTTTTACCCGGTCGTACACCTGGGATAAACCCACCGTATTTTTTCATATTGTCCGCAACATCGACCGGATTAAAAGCTATGGCCGTATAAAAGTAGGTAAAGAATACGATCATGACGCCAAAAATGATCCAATAGGCCCACGATTGATAATCGAACAACATATTCACCGACTGCATAAAATTGCTGTCGGGAAAAAACTGAACGATGGTCTGGGGCACGAACAAAATCGATTGAGCGAAAATAATAGGCATCACACCGGCGGTGTTGACTCGCAGTGGAATATGCGTCGATTGCCCGCCATAGACCTTGCGTCCCACCACTCGTTTGGCATATTGAACCGGTATCTTTCGTGTGCCTTGTGTGAGCAACACAGTGGCTGCAATAGTTCCGACAAACAAGGCCCAGAGCATCATTTCGACGATCAGGGTACGGTTACCGGCAGCGACCTGTTGAAACTCGTTGAGAACACTGTTGGGAAACCGGGCGATAATTCCGATAAAAATGATCAAAGAGATACCGTTTCCGATACCTCGCTCTGTAATCTGTTCACCCAGCCACATGATCAGGACCGTTCCGCTGGCCAATGTTAGCATGGTGATCAGCCGAAACGCGAGACCGGGACCCGGTACCACCAGCTGTCCACTCGATGTCTGACCGATACGTTCCAGAAAGACGCTGACACCATAGCCTTGTAGCAGGGAAATCATCACCGTTCCATAACGGGTAAGCTGAGTGATCTTTTTACGTCCCTGCTCGCCTTCTTTCTGCAACTTTTGAAAGTAGGGAAAAACAGCGCCCAGGAGCTGAATGATAATAGACGCCGAGATATAGGGCATGATACCGAGTGCAAACACCGTTGCACGGCTGAACGCGCCTCCGGCAAAGAGGTCGTACAGACCGAGCAGGCCGCGCTGCGCCTGCTGGAAATATTCCAACAATGCCTGAGCATTGACACCGGGTACGGGAACATGACCACCGATCCGGTAAACGATCAGAATGAGTGCGGTGAACAGAATTTTTCGCTTCAGTTCGGGTATTTTAAAAATACTCTGAACACTCTCCATCATAGGACGCTAGCCCTCCCGCCTGCGGATTCGATTTTATCTTTCGCCGATTGACTAAATGCGTGTGCACTGACAGTAATTTTCTTGTCTAGAGCGCCGTTACCCAGGATCTTGACCGGACGGTCAGGATAACGAATCAGTCCCGACTTGTATAATACCTCAGGGGTAATGTCCTCTTCTTTGACCTTTTTCAGGCCACCGAGATTGACAATTTGATACTCTTCCCGAAAGATATTATTAAAACCACGCTTCGGCAGGCGTCGCTGGATGGGCATTTGTCCACCCTCAAACCAGACACGGTAAGTTGCTCCGGACCGAGATTTTTGTCCTTTATGTCCGCGTCCGGCCTGTTTACCACGTGAACCGCCACGGCCGACTCGTTTTCGATCCTTTCTGGATCCGTTTGAATATTTCAGGTTCGATAAATCCATTTCAGCCTCAGCTCATAATAGGTTTGCTGTGCTATGCGTCTTCGACTTTCACAAGATGAGCGACTTTATTGATCATCCCTCGAATCACCGGTGTGTCAGCATGTACCACACTCTGATATGGTTTATGCAGACCCAGCGCCTTGACGGTCGCCTTTTGTTTGCTGATACGTCCAATGGTGCTTCTCACCAGTGTAATCTTGAGTTGTTTTGCATCCTTCTTTTTGGCAACCATTGTGCATTACCCAATTGAGTGGTTATTCAGCTGGTTTGTTTTTCGGTTCCGTATTAAAAACCCGCATCACAGACATACCTCGTTTGCGTGCAACCTGTTCAACGTTCATCATGTTTTCAAGCGCACTCATGGTCGCTTTGACAACATTATGAGGGTTTGAGGAGCCGCGGGATTTGGTAAGCACGTCTGTGACACCGGCAGATTCCATAATCGCGCGAACGGGTCCGCCTGCAATCACACCGGTACCCGGAGCTGCGGGTTTGATGAAAACGCGACCGGCACCATACTTGCCTTCGATAGCATGAGCCAGAGTTCCGTTGATAAGGGGAATACGAATGACATTTTTCTTTGCCGCTTCGGTTCCCTTTGAAATCGAATCGGTCACCTCGTTGGCTTTACCCAGTCCGACACCGACATGTCCATTTCCATCACCAACGACGACGATGGCATTAAAGCTAAAGCGACGTCCACCCTTGACCACTTTGGCGACTCGATTGACATGTACGACCGTTTCTTTTAAATCCAGTTCATTTGGATTGATTCTCTTATCCAAGACTCTACACCTCATCTGTTTGTTTTAGAAATCCAATCCGCCTTCTCGAGCGCCGTCGGCGAGCGCTTTGATCCGACCGTGATACAGATAACCGGCACGGTCAAAGACGACTTTGTTGATTTTTTGTTGTTGGGCCAGTTCGGCAGCCTTTTTACCGACCAACTTAGCCACCTCTGTCTTGGACTTTGCATCTTTTATGGCGCTCTGCAGCTCAGAGTTGAGAGAAGACACACCAAGCAATGTCTTGTTATCGAGGTCATTGATAAACTGGGCATAGATATGCTTGTTGCTGCGACGGACCACCAATCGGGGTCTATCTTTTGTACCTCGAATTCTCTTGCGGATGTGAGCTCGGCGCTTTGCCCGCTGTTGATAAGGATTATTCGACATATCCGATTCTCAAATTTTAGATGATTACGCTGCCGTTTTACCCGCTTTACGTCTTACTGTCTCGTCAGAGTACCGCACACCCTTACCTTTGTAGGGTTCCGGTTTTCTGAATGATCTTATCTTGGCGGCCACCTGGCCGACCAGTTCTCGGTCGATGCCGGAAACGTTGATCGAGTTATCCTTTTCAACGGTAATCTCTACACCTTCAGGTGGTGTAAACAGGATCTGATGTGAATATCCCAGGGTCAACAACAATCCCCGTTTCTTCATCTCCGCACGATACCCGACGCCTACGATTTGCAGCTTTTTGTGAAAACCGCTATAGACACCGTTGACCATATTATCGATCAACGCACGTGTGAGACCGTGCAGAGAGCGATGTTCTTTGCTTTCGCTGGGTCGTTTCACCACGACCTGCTCCTCTTCCACGGTTACCAGGAGCTCTGGATGAAGTTTACGGGAAAGTTCACCCTTGGGTCCTTTTACGGTCATCACGCCGTCTTTCAGCTGTACATCGACGTCTTTGGGTATTGGAACCGGTAGTTTTCCGACTCGTGACACAATACACTCCTATTGATATGCAGATTCACCAGACATAACACAAGATTTCGCCACCCACGCCCTGAATACGGGCCTGCTGCCCGGTCATAACGCCTTGAGATGTCGTCAGGATCGAGACTCCCAGATTGTTGAACACTCGCGGAATGCTCTTCTTTTTGGCGTAGTTACGCAGTCCGGGCCTGCTGATGCGTCGAATTCCGGTGATCACGCTGTTGTTGTTATCATCATAGCTTAGGTAAATCCGGATGACCGATTGCAGGTTGTCCTCGATAATCACGTATTTGCGTATATAGTGCTCTTCCTGATTAATACGCGTGTTCTCTTGCTTGAGATTGGTAGCTGGAATGTCGACTTTGCGATGTTTTGCCCGCGTCGCGTTCCGGATTTGTGTCAGATAGTCCGCGATGGGATCGGTTTTTGACATCTATATTCTCCCTAACAATAGCGGATGAAACGATGGTTAGTTATGTTTTACCAACTCGACTTGATCACACCAGGGATTTGTCCCTTCAATGCCAACTCTCTCAGGCACAGTCGGCAAATCCCAAATTTGCGATAGTATCCTCTCGATCGGCCACACCGATTACATCGGTTGTATTTTCGAACCTTGAACTTTGGTTCTTGGCTGGCTTTTGCGATAAGAGCTTTTCTCGCCACAGTGAACCCCTTTAGTTAATCAATTCAGCTCTGTCCACCTTTGCGGACGAACGGCATTCCAAATCCCATCAACAAATGATAGGCTTCTTCGTCTGTGTCGGCCGAGGTGACCATGGTGATGTTTACACCCCGAACCTTGTCAACTTTATCATAGTCGATTTCGGGGAACACGACCTGTTCTCTCATGGAGATATTGTAATTTCCCCGACCATCAAATTTGACCGGAAGACCCCGGAAATCGCGTACGCGAGGAATGGTCACGGTGATCAGACGGTCAAGGAATTCGTACATCCTTTCCCCGCGCAGGGTTACAGAACATCCGATGGGCGTACCTTCACGAAGCTTAAAGTTGGAGATTGACTTTTTCGCCCTTCGAATAACCGGCTTTTGACCGGCAACCGCCGTCAGATCAGCCACAGCATTGTCCAGATTCTTGGCATTTTCTGTCGCGTCGCCAACTCCGATGTTCAGTACAACTTTTTGCAATCGCGGAATCTGCATGACGTTTTTGTATCCAAACTGTTTGTGCAGTTGGGGTGCAACTTGAGTTCGGTACAGTTCCCGCAATCTCGGTTTGTATTTTTTTTCAGCCATAGTGTGTCACCAAACTCAATGTTTATGGTAGCATCTCGCCGCTTTTTTTTGCCACTCGCGCGCGGACATTCTTTTGTTTGTTATCGTCCCATACAGTTTTATGCCCGACACGAGTGGGAGCACCCGTTTTGGGGCACAAAGCCATTACATTGGAGGCATGAATGGGTGCCTCTTTTTCCACAATTCCACCCTGCTGGTTTTGCTGGGACGGTCGTGTGTGACGTTTGATGAAGTTGACACCTTCCACGATGATCCGTTCATCTTCAGGGAACACTTTGAGAACTTTGCCCTTTTTTCCCTTGTAATTTCCAGCGATCACCAGGACTTGATCATTTTTCTTAATACGCATGGCTTATTCCAGATTCTTTGAGATGATCATTTACAGGACTTCAGGAGCCAGAGAAACGATCTTCATAAATTGTTTCTCCCGGAGTTCACGTGCCACCGGACCAAAAATACGCGTTCCTCTGGGTTCCATGGATTCACTGATCAACACTGCCGCGTTCTCGTCGAAACGAATATAAGTTCCGTCTTTGCGCCGTTTCTCTTTGCGGGTCCGCACGATAACTGCCTTGCTTTTATCCCCTTTTTTGATGGGACTGTTGGGAATGGCTTGCTTTACCGAAACGATGATCACATCGCCGACTCCCGCGTAACGCCGCTTCGAACCTCCCAGGACGCGAATGCACATCACCTTCTTCGCCCCGGTATTATCGGCCACATTTAAACGACTGTATTCCTGTATCATCTTTCGTACTCGTCTTTAAGGGTTGATCAAACTGCTCGTTCGATGATTTCGACAATTCGCCATCTTTTCTTCGTACTCAACGGACGTGTTTCCATGATCCGAACACGATCGCCGGCCCGACTCTCATTTTTTTCATCATGAGCCATAAATTTGGCCGTTTTACGGACGTACTTTTTGTACAACGGATGGGCAATATAGCGCTCGACCTTCACCACCCGGCTTTTGTCCATCTTGTCGCTGGATACGATTCCAGTGATGACTCTTCGCGTTCCTCGTTCCACTTGACTTCTCCAATTCAGTCGTTACGATTTGCGAATCCCGAGTTCATACTCCCGCAACACCGTTTTCAGGCGGGCAATGTCTCGACGAACATCACGAATTCGCATTGGATTGTCCAACTGATGTGTCGAATTCTGAATGGTCAGATTCTCGAGCTCTTCGTATGTGTCCTCGAGCTTCATCTTGATATCGTCCACCGAAAATTCTCGGATTTCTTCCATTTTCATTTTCAAGACTCTCCAAATTCAGAGGCACTGACAAATTTGCATTTTATCGGCAGCTTGTAGGCGGCCAGACGCAGGGCCTCACGAGCCACATCTTCGGGAACGCCGGCAATCTCAAACATCACTCGGCCCGGTTTGACCACGGCCACCCAATATTCCGGTGCTCCCTTTCCCTTACCCATTCGGGTTTCAGCAGGCTTTTTGGTGAGTGGTTTGTCCGGAAATATGCGGATCCAGATTTTTCCACCACGTTTGATGTATCGCGTCATGGCCACACGTGCAGACTCGATCTGACGTGAGGTAATCCAGTGCGGCTCCAAAGCCATCAGTCCAAACTCTCCGAACGATACCCGGCTGCCACGCTTGGCCTGGCCACCCATTCGACCTCGCTGCTGCTTGCGAAATTTTACTCGTTTTGGCATTAACATGGAATCAGATCTCCACTACAATTTCTCAATGACTTCACCTTTACAGATCCAGACCTTTACGCCAATGGTCCCATATGTGGTTTTGGCAGCCCACGTGGTATAATCAATGTCCGCACGAAGCGTATGAAGCGGAATTCGTCCCTCTTTATATTGCTCCTGTCGCGCCATCTCTGCACCTCCAAGACGACCGGACAACATAATTCGTATACCCTCGGCTCCCATCCGCATCGCGGACATGATCGCCTTTTTCATAGCTCGTTTGTAACTCACCTTGCCGACCAACTGATTGGCAATATTCATAGCCACAAGCTGCGCATCCAGTTCGGGACGCTTGATCTCGTTGATGTTGATCTGGATGTCCTTGTTGGTCAAACGCTGCAACTCTTCGCGAAGCTTGTCCACCTCAGATCCCTTGCGGCCGATGACGATTCCCGGACGGGCTGTGTGTATCCCTAACGTAATGCGCTTGGGGGTCCGGTCTATCTCGATTTTCGACACACTGGCTCTGGAAAGACGATTTTGAATATATCGTCTCAACATCAAATCCTCAGACAACTTTTCAGAAAAATTTCGCTCATCGAACCAGTTCGACTCCCAGGTCCGAATGACACCCAAACGAAATCCGACTGGATTGGTTTTCTGTCCCAAAGGTGACTCCTATTTATTTTTTTTGATCCTTGCTTTCCAGATCTTCTACCACGATGTTGATGTGGCAGGTCCGCTTGCGAACAGGCATGGCGCGTCCCATGGCACCTGGGCGATATCGTTTCAGCATCGATCCCCCATCCACCGTGAGTGTCTTGATATAGAGATCTTCTGGTCCTGCCTTGGGAGCATCTTCCATATTCATAAAGTTCGCAACAGCCGATTGCAACAGCTTTTCCAGGGGGCGTGATGCTGCAACATCACTAAAGTGCAGGATATTCAGGGCATCGTGTACCCCTTTCCCTCTTATCAGTTCGGCTGCATGTCGAACCTTATAGGGTGACATTCGAATCCATCTGGCTTTCGCCTTTGCTTCCATGGACTTGTCTCCAGACTCGTATTGATTATCGCTTTACTTTTTCTGCTTTTTTATCTGCATGCCCCCGAAACGTTCGCGTGGGAGCAAACTCACCTAGTTTGTGTCCAACCATGTTCTCCGATATGTACACCGGAATGAACTTATTGCCATTGTGGACAGCCAGTGTATGTCCAACAAATTCAGGCGGGATGGTGGACCGACGGGCCCAGGTCTTGATTACGCGCTTCTGGTTGTTCTTGTTCATCATCTCGATGCGAGCGAACAGACGCTCATCAACGTAGGGACCTTTTTTAATTGATCTAGCCATACACCTGATTCCTGTTATTTTCTACGTTTCACTATCAATTCATCAGAGGCTTTACGTTTACGCGTTTTGTAGCCCTTTGTGGGTTTTCCCCAGGGCGTACAGGGATGTCGACCGCCTGAACTCTTGCCTTCACCACCTCCCATGGGGTGGTCGACCGGGTTCATGGCCACACCGCGAACCCGGGGTCGGCGTCCCTGCCAACGGGATCGCCCTGCCTTGCCCAGGCTGATATTTTCGTGTTCAACATTTCCCACCTGGCCAATCGTGGCACGACATTCCAGTCGAACCATGCGGACTTCGCTGGACGGCAAGCGGAGCTGACCGTAATCACCTTCCTTAGCCACCAGCTGCACATACGATCCGGCACTGCGCGCCATCTGCCCACCCTTGCCACCTTTCATCTCAACACAATGGACAGTGGTACCCAGAGGAATGTTGGCCAGAGGCATACAATTTCCCACCTGGATCTCTACAGAGTCTCCAGAAATCACCCGATCGCCTTTTTTGAGACCCTGAGGGGCCAGAATATATCGCTTTTCGCCATCAGCATAGTGCAACAAAGCAATGTTGGCAGTCCGGTTGGGATCATATTGTATCGCCGCAACGGTTGCGGGAATATTGTCCTTGTTACGTTTGAAATCAATCAATCTGTAATTGCGTTTGTGGCCTCCGCCACGACGCCGAGCGGTAATCCGCCCTTTATTGTTTCGTCCACCCGACTTTTTAAGGGAAGAAAGCAGCGATCTTTCCGCGGGTATCCCTTCCGTATTCTTCATCCTGTTGACACTTTTGTATCGCTGTCCTGGTGTGTCGGGTTTAAACGTCTTGATAGCCATGAAACAGATCTCCTAGGGATCAAAAAGGGTTATCGATATCATTCGAAAAAGTCGATGCTGTCGCCCTCGCGAAGAGTAACGATGGCTTTCTTCCAGTTCGACCGCCGGCCACTTGTCAGGCCGCGCCGCGTATTCATCTGTTTACGCTTGCCCTTGACCTGCACGGTTCGCACGTCATCAACCGTAACATCAAATTTTCGCTCCACCGCCTGCTTGATCTCTATCTTGTTGGCATCATTGTGGACCACAAACGCATAGTGTCCATACGTCTCTTGAACCTTGAGCATCTTTTCGGTCAACAACGGCCGGATAATGGTTCGACGTTGTTTATTCATGACAGCAACGTCCCTTCTAATTTCTTGATCGCACGCTCTGTAATCAATATCGTTTGATTTTTCATAATGTCCACTGTGGACACATCGGTGGCAATCTGCATCGTCAGGCCCTTGATGTTTCGGCTGGCATTCAGTACACCCGGAAGATGATCCGGCACCAGTAACAGGACTCTTTGTCCATTTACACCAAATTCCTTGAGCAGGTCATGAACATCCCGCGTCTTGGGATTTTCCAGATTCAGATCTTCAACCACTTTCAGTGTTTCCCCGCGGACCTTGTCCGACAATACGGATTTCCGCGCCAGCCGTTTCACCTTTTTGGGGAGACGATAGGAATAGTCATGCGGCTGAGGACCGTGAATCGTGCCACCTCCTCGCCAAATCGGGGATCGTGTGGATCCGGCACGCGCGGTACCGCGTCCTTTTTGCCGCCAGGGTTTGCGCCCCCCTCCCGAAACCATTGTTCGGGTCCTGGTCGCAGCCGTACCTTGTCGCGAATTGGTCATCTGAGCCTGCACGGCCTGGTAAACCGCGTGCTCGTGCGGCTCTATGGCAAAGACATCATCCGATACCGTGATCGATCGTCCTGCCTCTTTTCCCGCCATCGTATAGATTTTTAAGTCCATATCACCATTACTTTTTAAGTATCACGATTCCCTTGTTGGCTCCCGGCACAGCGCCTTTGACCACCAACAGATTGTTTTCACTGTCGACTTTGACAACCTTGAGGCCTTTGACGGTTACAATGTCTCCCCCCATACGTCCGGCCATCCGGATGCCTTTCATAACTCGACTGGGCCAGGAAGACTGTCCAATCGATCCGGGAGCACGATAACGATCGCTCTGACCGTGGGTCTTGGGACCGCCGCCGAAATGATGGCGCTTGACAACACCCGCAAATCCCTTTCCCTTGCTGGTACCGGTCACGGTGATCACGTCCCCGACCTGGAACAGATCCACCTTGACTTCAAGACCCTCCTTGATCTCTTCTTCGGAATCCAGCTTGAAATCACGGATCTCCTTGAACACCTGAAAGGGTTTATGATCCAGCTTTTGGGCATGCCCGATCAGAGGCTTTGTTGCTCGTTTTTCTTTGCGTTCACC
>CAYPUH010000111.1:10823-13106 GCA_964413725.1 uncultured Cytophagia bacterium | reverse complement strand
AATTGAAACACCACTCCCAGTCCACGGAACAAACGAAACAAGGTCCAAATCACGATACCCCCCACATAGATTGAAATCGCCAACACCCAGGTAGGATCAGGGGGCACACGATTGATGATCAATGCCACGGGTAACAGCCAGAGAAGATTTGCCGAGACCCAGCAATAAAACGCCACCAACCGCGACAACTTGACGGATCGTTTTTGAACAAAGACAATGAGGCGGACCACAACAGCCTGAAATAAAATCGAAAACCACATCACACCATAAACAAGTAAAACCATGGCTTCCGGATTCCAGACCATCCATATCGCCCCCAGTTTTTGTTCCGGATCCGGGAAGAGCCAGGTCAGGATATAATCGAAGAAAAAGGAACGATTGGCCTGAAAGACAACACTGGCCAGGATAATTCCAATGGTTAGAAACGATAGCGATGCGACGAAAAAGGTTAGAAATATATTGACCTGGCGGTTTTCGGTAAGATCCACATAAAACCCATGCGGAAACCAAAAGACCCGTCGGAGGTAATTGCGAAACCGTCGGTCTCCCTTGAGCACCAACAAAAACACCGCTAGGATCCCTAACGCCAATATCTGCAAAGACAAAGAATCTCCAGTTGAAAGCGTTTCCGGATAAAGTCCCTGAAACGGCCTTTGATGGTAAAGAGCAGATACCGCCTCATACGGCAATTGAACCGCATCTGAAGAATCCAGCAACCCGGCGCGGAATCGATGAGCCTGCCCCCTACCACCCCAAAAAAGAAAGGGAGAATCTCCTTCAAAATCTCTCAAGGGCCCGACAAGAACTCCCAACGAATTCTCCATCAATGGAGCCATACGGTTTTTAATCTCCAGAGCCTGGTTTTTGAATAAAATTTCAGGATCCACTGAAAGGGCCGGTCGCGGGACTATTACCGTATACCACACATCCGGACGAAGTGTATCCTCCCTGGATTTTGGTGCGGGTATGACGGCTCGATCCAGACAGGACAAGGTGTCCAAAAGTTCAGAAAATTCAGCGTATCGCCATCGTTGAGAATCCAGCTCACGCAGAGTACCCGCCAATCGAGCCAGGAACATATCCGATAATGAATCGCCTGCCACCCAGCCCTGCCCAAGTCCCCAGGCGAGTAGGCTTGGATGGTGTTTATAGGCACGAACCATTCCCTCCAGAGTCGCCTTACAACGCCTCATCAAATCCCGGGATGTGAGCAACCGGGGAGGAAGCGATCGAATGGGCAACTCGGCCAATACGCCGACACCTATTTTATCGCACAGATTCAACAGGTCTTCAGGAGGCATACCACCTTTTACCCGAATGACATTGGCCCCAAGGTTTCGAATGCGATCCAGATCCTGCTCCAGTTGAAGGTGTCTCGTCGTGTCGCCCAGCGTTTTCAACTCTCTTCCTTCCACCCAATCCACTCCTTTTAAACGAAACGGCTCTCCGTTCATATAAAGGACCTGATCGCGAATCTCTTGCCGCGTATATCCAAACGTAATCCATTGAGAGGAAAGCAGGGTCGTGCCCTGGACGATATCAACGGCGAGACGATAACGCACAGGGTCGGTGGGTGACCATGGGGTCAAATTGATGCGGTCTATCCAGAACATCGCCGTTCGCGAGCTGTCGACCAGAGTGCCCCGCCTCGGTTTCCACAGTTGACGACCATCACGAATCTGGATCAATCGCGGATGGAAACGTACCGACGGATCAACCGTCAACAGAGAATCAAAGGTCATTTGCACTCTCAATCGGTTCCTGCGTAAAGAATCCAGCTGAACAGAACGCAACATGGGAGGCATCGCTCTAAGGACGGGAGGCCGATACAAACCTCCCCCAAGCACGGGAATCCCTCCAAAACGAGGCAACAATGGAAAACTATCCCGGTAGTTCAATCGCGTGTCCACACGAATGACCAATACGTTGGGACGGTCAAAGCGTAGTACATGAGCCGGGCATTGCATCCGGACCGGGAGATTCCGCTCAGAATGACCACCAATATATTTACCGTTTAAGGTGACAGAAAAAATACCATCAATCCCTGGAAAATCCAGATAAAATGTCAAGCCCGACAACGTATCGGAAAGGGAAATGGTTCGCTGATAGACAAGTTCATCATGAATCCCCAGAAAACGAATCGGACTGTGTTCAAACAAAAGTGTTTCATCAGTAGATATCTTCCAATCTTTACGTAAAACCTTCTCATAGTGAAATGTTTTATCCACTCGTATATCTATGCTGTCGAAAAAATACCCCTCTAACGATGACTTTGACCATCCC
>CAYPUH010000111.1:0-10813 GCA_964413725.1 uncultured Cytophagia bacterium | reverse complement strand
CCATCCCTGTGAAAACGATCCCAAAAGAATTCCAAACCATCCCAAAACCCAAAGTGTTTTATACATCGTTTGAACGGGTTGATAAAATACTCGTCTCATTCCTGCCAATCCAATCATTATGACAATCCCCCTTTGCCGGGTTAGGGTCGGTGGTTCTGATCAAATCAGATCATAATCAATCATGATACCACCAGACAATCATTCGCTCAGGTCTTTTTCATGGTGGGGTCGAGTCTCACGACGGTGGCACCCCAGTTGCCCTCTTTAGCCAGATGATAATCCACCACAAAGGGAATTTTATTCAGTGCGCCATGAACGGTTCGGCGCAGGGTGCCGGTACCTTTACCGTGGATGATCCGAACATCCAAAATCCCCCGTTGAAGACATTCGAAAAGGTATTCGCGTACCAGGGATGTGCAATCCGATGCAGAGAACGTATGCAGGTCCAGCGTACCATCGATTGGAACGTTTACAGGATCTTGTCCGTTCATCAGGCAACCTCGCGAAAGGGTGTAAAGCGCGCTTGCCATCCCTCAAATCGTCGCAGGTGATGAGCACCATATTTTGCGACTTTTTTCCGAACCTTTTCCACTGTTCTTTCTATCCAGAGTGTGTTCGGCGATTTGCTGAAATACAAATCTGCCCAGCAAACAATTTCTTCTTCCAGCCGTTCGGGAATCATGTCCCGGTGCGGCAGTGGAAGCTGATGTTGTATGATCTCCTCGCGAGACAGCCCGGTTCCCAAATGGCGTTCGCAAACCAGGGCGTGTCGGGGATAACCCAACTTCTCTAAAAGAGCTCGTCCCTCAGGACCATGAGCCAGATAAGGCAAAGAACCCGTACATCCAATTTCTTCCGCCTGCACACAAACGATACCGATATCATGTAGCATACCCGCTTCTTCGATGAACCTCAAAGAGGATTCGTCCAGGCCAAGCATACGTCCGGCAGCCAGAGCTTTTTGAGTCACCAGAATAGCATGAGGCATAAAGTACCTGAAACACTTGGACGACGGAGGAATGAGCGTATGGATAATTGTATAATAGTCAACAAGAGGCATATTTTTTACCAGAATGGACAAATGTGTTTTAATCCTTGTTTCTGATCTGCTGATTTCTTATGCTTTCCATAATCAACATAACCAGACCGGACCTTGTATTGTCGGAACCCAATCAAAACATCTTACTGAAATGATCGCAGTTAGCGTGTCCATTTCAGCTGCAAAGTAACAACAACAGACTAAAGTTGTTGCGGACTCTGGACGGCGCCCCAAATCCGGACCTTATCGATACAAAAGGTAAATCGTTGACTCGACATAATCAAGATATTCCGTCTGTTCAATCGCTCTCAGGGGAGGGTCACATCGCCTTTGTGAAATCCATTTTTTCAAACATACAAAATCGTTACGATTTTTTGAATCATTTTTTAAGCTTTGGTCGTGATTTTGTATGGCGACGGCATATGGTTTCCGAAATGGTCTTTAACAAAACCGGACGATTACTCGATATCGCCACGGGGTCCGGGGATGTTGCCCTGGAAGCATTGAAACAACATCGCGATATTCACGTAACCGGTGTCGATTTTGTTCCTCAAATGTTGCTCCTGGCAAAAGAAAAAATCAAACACAATTCCACTGTCAATCGGATCGATCTTTCGCTTGGTGACGCGCTGTCCCTGCCATTTGAAAACCATCGGTTTGATGTCGCGACGATCGCATTCGGAATCCGAAATATTCCAGATAAAGCCAAAGCGTTACAAGAGATGGCTAGAGTGGTGGTTCCGGGAGGAAAGGTACTGGTTCTTGAAATGTCATATCCCGAGAGCAAACCCATGTGGATCCTCTTTTCGTGGTACGTTCACACCCTTCTCCCGGCATTGGCCTCTCTATTCACACGTCATCCACACGCGTATCGTTACCTTGGAGATTCGATCCAGCATTTTCCGGATTCCGACTCTTTTTTATCTCTGATGCATGGGGTCGGACTCGAATCTCTGTCTTATGAAAAGTTCACATTGGGTATTCCCAAATTATATGTGGGTGTCAAACCATGAGCAGGATTGCTAGCAGTAGAGGAGAATAAAGTGCGAAAAGACAAAAATCAAACGCCTTTAAAGTTTTCAATGGGATTCACTTTTAAACATGTATTGATAACGACCATGATGCTGTTGCTGGCCGGTGCTTGCGGGCATACCCAGCCAGACCATCAACGATTGCTGTTCCAGCATCCTTTGACCTCTGAACACTCATCAGACTTTGCAAATCTGTCCCATACAGAGGGGCTGTTTGTCGAGGCCGGCTGGCAGGCCCGTTCGCAGGAAAGCCAGTTAACCCTCACCTTTTCCAATCCGCTGCCGGATGAAGGTACGATACGTATCGATGTGACCCAATTTGATCCTGTGTCGCAAAACGTACCGGATCTGAAACAACATATCATCAATCTGTATTCACGGATATATGAAAACAATAAAGATGTTTTCGATACCAACGGCGCCTGGTGGAATATTCGTACCGGTACGTTTTATTCAACAGGTCCCGGGAAAGCGGGTTTCAAATTTTTATGTGCCCCGAAAGGCATAGATACCCGTCGGGAAATCCGTTGTATCGAGGACGCGACCTGGAATCTGGATCGCACCTATGAGTTTAAAGTGACCTGGACCACATCCCATATTTATTGTTCGCTGGACAATGAGTTGATGGCTTCGTTTCCATTCAACGGTCAGGTAGAACCCTTTCGATATATGCTTATCGGTCAGGACAATCTGATTTGGGGATACTGTGCTCAACCCGGACCCATCTATTCGAATCTCAGGATTCATACCACAGGAGAACCGGTTCAGGATGATCGTATGGCTCCCCGTGTAAAATTCATCGCACTCCCCAAAGCCACCCGTCCCGTGTTGTTTTTCGACGAACCCGTTCAGTCAGCCGGCAGCACGGATCCGTCCTCTTATCAAATTTCATCGGACATTGCTGTCAAAAAAGCGACCTTGAGCCCAAATCAGACAGAGATTCAACTCGAAACAGATTTTCACCTGAAAGAAAAGACCTATACTCTGGAACTCGGTGGTATCAGCGACCTGGCCGAACCCAGCAACACGCTCAGTGATACCAGCATCACCTATACATATACCAATGAACTCCAGGTCTCTCAACTGTCACGAGCCGGTTATACCGTACAGCGTCTAAAGACAGGCGACAAGGTCTATATGGATCGTGAATATACATTAAACACACTGCCGGAACAGCTGAAAGAAACAAACTGGATCATCACAGCCAATGATGACAAATATTCCACGCAGTCCGACTTTTTATCCTTTGCTGTCAATCATCCCATCACCGTGTTTGTATCCATAGACGAACGCCTATCTCCCATCCCGGATTGGTTGACCGATTGGAAGAAAATAGATGGAATCCAGGTCACCACCGATTCAGGCACATACCATTGTTATGAAAAAAAATTCCCACCCGGAATAATCACCCTGGGTGGGAATAATGGTCAACAATCATCAAACATGTACCTGATCGCGCTCAGGTCCGAGGAAGACCGCACGTCTCCGGACCCGCCCGAAGGCGTCCACATAGAGTAGACGCATGTCGGCGTTACAATCGAAAAGCCTGAAACTCCTCGTACAATCGTTTTACAGCCGGGACATAGCGCTGTGTCTCTTTTGCCAGGATACCGGTCGCCTTACCGCTTCCCATCCACATGGCGGCCCGGCGCTCACCACCATTGTATGCTGCCAGCCCCCCGTCAACATTGTACAATCTGATCATGGAAGACAGATAACGGGATCCGATGCGTATATTATAAATTGGCTCAAAGAGGATATCCTCGGGCGATGTCCAGGTAACCTCTTCATAGGCAGCGACAAACATACCGGTGGTCGGCATAATCTGCATCAAACCCATAGCACCGGTTGGCGAAATGATGTCCGGATCCCAAGTCCCCCGCGTTTCATGCGTGATGGTCGCGCAGATCAGATCCACATCAAGATTCTGGTACTTTTGACTCATATGATATATTTCTTCTGCGATCTCGTATTTCTGATGATGCGACAACGTCACATTATACTGATCGATGATAGCAATAACTTTCTGCATGTTATACTGCCTTTGGCTGTCCACGTGAATCGAGGACTGTAGCTTGTAGATAATACTTTCCAGTTCGGCCAACTGGGCCGCATTCTTTTTCTCATAGATCTGTTTCATCACCACCGCCACCGCCACCACTACCAACACAAAGATCAGCGAAAAAATCAAACTGTACACCACTGATGATATTCGTCTTTTGGACGCATTCATGGTCTACTCCCCTTGATTAGAGAAAGGGTCGGTCAAAATTGTTGGTGTTGGATTGTTTTTAACTTAAAACTTACTAATTCGTCCCACCACTGTCAACCCTATTCTCAAATCTTTACATGCTTGTGACATGTCGCAATCCTTTGGAGTCTCAACAACTCCATCCCCTAAAAGCCCTTGCTCAGATCCCTATTTTTGTCTACCTTTACCTGTTTTCCGTATTGTCTCTGGATTCAGTTTTTTTGTGCCCATAAATCATTACACCCATCAGGTAACGATACCATTCTGTATGTACCCAAAATTCGGTGCTTCACACCGAATCAGGCGTGCCGTCCGGCTTTATTTCAAAAAACAAAACCAAAATGCTGCCGGGCCGGAATACCCACATCAGGATCCAGCTCCACAGGACAGTGTGCATGATCTATACCGTTTTGATAGTCTATCTGGCCCTTATTCTGATATGCCTGGCAGGTGTCTACCGAGGTAAGCATTCAGATCTTTCGGACAAAAAATCAGAATTTGTCTCTGTGATCATAGCCGTAAAAAATGAGGCCAGATTACTTCCTCGATGCCTTTCCGCACTGGTCCACCAGTCCTATCCTGACGAGCAGTATGAGATTCTCGTAATCGATGATCATTCCACTGACGAAACCTGGTCTATCCTTCAAGCATTCGCAGTTCTTTATCCAGGCGTCCATCCCCTGAAAGTCGATCGTATAAACTATAAAAGCAGCAAAAAATCAGCCCTGGAAACCGGCATCCTAATGGCTTCAGGGTCTCTTTTACTATTGACAGATGCAGACAGCGTTCCTCCTTTTAGATGGATTCAATCGATGGTCAACCGGTTCACCCCGCGCACCGGGCTGGTTGCCGGCTTTTCGCCTCAAACCATTCCCGACAAGCCCGTCTGGGACAACATCCTGTTCATTGACAGTCTCGCCGCAGCATTTGTCTCTGCGGCAACCATTGGATGGGGTCGCGGTGTAACCTGCGCAGGACGGAATCTGGCCTATCGAAAACAGGCCTACAAAGACGTGCAGGGATTTTCTTCCACGCCCGACAAACTGTCTGGTGACGACGACTTTATTCTGCGCTCCATTGCCCGACATCCCGTTTGGCAGGTCACATATACGTTCCAGCAGAAAAGCTGTGTTCCCGCTCAGGGTCCACCAACACTGAAAACATTTTGGAACCAGAAACGCCGGCATCTTTCCGCCGGCCGTTCCTATAGCACCACATCCAAGATAGGGTATGGTGTATACCACAGCCTCAATCTGATATTATGGAGCGGTCTGTTTTGGTTTCCCGGTATCCTTGCGCTGGCACTCAAGTGGATCATCGATTTTTTGGTGTTACAAAACATCAGTCGAAAACCCGGTGGATCCTTGAGGATCCCGGCGTTTGTACTCTGGGAATGTTTCTTTCCTCTGTACCACATCCTGCTCACACCTCTCTCCATGCGAAAAACACAATCCTGGGAGGAAATCTAACGCATGCCTACCGCACCCAATCCGAACCACCGGTTATGGAGTCGATACCGAGACTTTGATACCCATCGGGGTCAACTGGTGTCCACTGTTCTGGGAACGCATATCAATCTGGATAACAGTCGCATTCTGGATTGTGGCTGCGGGTATGGGGGTACCGCAGTGGAACTCTCCCGCCAGGGTGCCACTGTCGACGCGCTGGATCCCGACCCGGAGAAAACAACCGCGCTTAAACTTGTCCGATCCTCCCACCCGGATATAAACATGCTCTGCGGTCCCATCGATGCCATCGCCGACCGAAACGAAATCTATGACGCCATAGTTTTGGTCGATACACTTGAACACTTGAGAGATCCCGGACGCGTACTCTCGCACCTGTCAACGATTCTCAAACCGACCGGCGTTCTTTATCTTTCGACCCCCGGCAAATGGTCACCGGTGAATATGATCTGTGACCCCCATTACAGCTTGCCGGGGCTTTCCGCTTTGTCCCGCGATAAAGTGGGCTGGTTAATCGGTCGAATTTTGCGCTGGCAACCAATAGACCGTATGGATTTTCCCGAATTGTTGTCGTTTCAGCGTCTGGACAATCTCCTCTCCCTTCACGGTTGGAAGTGGTCTTTTGCGATTACGACGATCTGGAACCATGCCTGGAATCATCCCCAAAGTGTCTGGAATCGACAGAGCCATTTTGTTGTCATTCAAGGGTTGAAAAAATTGAATCTTAAAGCAATTATTGATATACTTGTAACAGACAAAAAGGGCTGGGTTAACCGATGGCTTGTGCCTTCCTGGTATATTATTGCCAGACCCATGGATTCTCGAAAGCCCTCTGTTTCTTACCGATGATGGATATAACCAACCATGTCTGAGAGACGACGCATCAACAAAAAACTCGTATTGGGAATAAAAAGCCTGATCACGCTGGCAGCGATCGGTTATTTGATCCATAAAATAGAGTTGTCGGATATCTATGAGGCATTGATCTCGGCTCAACACCGATATATACTCATTGCCGCCGCCCTTGTCCCGCTCAATTTGGGTCTACAATATCTGAAATGGAAATCATTGACCCGCCTGACGGTAGAGGCACGCGGAAGAGAAATACTGCTGTCTCTGATGGGGGGATTTGCTTTGGGACTGCTTACGCCGGGCCGTGTAGGAGAGTATGGACGAGCTCTATTCATACAAAAACCAGGCTGGAAATCGCTTGTCGGACTTACGCTCTATGACAAGGTCACCTCCCTGATCCTGCTTGCCTGTATCGGACTGCACAGTATCGCCTGGTTCATTGCAGATCAGAAAACGCTTCCCGTGGGAATCTTTGTTTTGCTTAACACCCTCTCTCTGGCCATATTGTTTCTGCTTTTAAATCCACGTATCCTTGCGAGAATGTTGTACAGTTTCAAATGTGTCTGGTCCAAACACCCTCGCCTTTACGAACTGGTTTGCGGAATCGAACATTTCAAAAGATGGACAGCATCAAGCGTGGTGGGGCTGGCGGCATTACAGATTTCCGTTTACCTTTCTCAGTTTGTGTTGCTCATCCACGCGTTCACCAGGATCAACCTTTTTCATGCGTATATCGCTGCGGCAGCGACCATGCTGACAAAGACAGCACTGCCCATCGCAATTGCAGATCTGGGCATACGGGAGAGTGCTGCGGTATTTTATTTTGGACAACTGGGCGTCTCCCACGCGGCCGCCTTCAACGCCTCTTTATTATTGTTTTCGATCAATGTTTTCATACCCAGCATGGTTGGGGTGGTCATGGCATTCTCGTCCTCTATCCGCTCCCATACCGAATCCTCTCACCCTCTTGGACGGACATTCCGATGATCGTACTGGTGGTCACTCTTATTCTGTCTATCCTTTATGCACTATTTATCCTTACCCTCTATTTGGTTCTTCGCAAACCGTTACCTACTATACCATCGGCCACCACATGGCCGATGGTATCCGTGATTGTTCCTGCCCGAAATGAAAGTATGAACATCCTCGCCTGTCTCGATGCTCTTGAAAATCAATCCTATCCGCAGAATCGCTACGAAGTGATTGTTGTGGACGATCATTCCCGGGATGACACGGCATTTAAAGTCAATCAGCGACGCCAACGATTCAATGCTCTGACCTGTCTTTCCGCACCGGAAGAAACAGAAGCCACCTCGCCAAAAAAAGCAGCCCTTGCCAAAGGAATCAGACACGCCAGAGGTACAATCATTCTTACGACGGACGCAGACTGTCGGGTTCCACCCACATGGATAGAGTGTTTGACAAAGGGATTCATAAAAAAAACAAAGGCGGTAATGTCCTGGGTACTGGTCACACCCGGTCAAAACCTCTCAAGTCACATTGAATATCTGGACGCTTTAAGTTTCTCCATCATTGGTGCGGCCACAGCCAGGCTTGGCCTCCCTATTTTAGCCAATGGTGCCAACTGGGGGTATCGGAAAGATGTTTTTTATCAGGTAAAGGGCTTTGGGGATACGGCTCAATTCGCATCAGGTGATGATGACCATATACTGCAGAACATTCGCAGGACCTATAAAAACAGAGACCTGTTTGTCCATTCACCTGAATGTATCGTTACAACACGTCCTTGTTCTTCCTTTAGGGCGCTTATGCAACAACGACGACGATGGGCGTCAAAACGATCTCTTTATCCTCCAGCATACCAGGCATTTTTGGCCGGAGCCGGACTCTTTATCATGTTTTTTCTCTTTGCTCCCCTTATCAGCGGGCTGACAGGGTCCGCCATCCCTCTGGCCTTTATAGGAATCAAAATCACCCTGGACTGGTTCCTCTTTGCTCATATCCAGAAAGAACTTTATGCACCTGTTTTTTATACCAGCTTTGTACTGGCCGAATGGTTCCAGCCTCTCTATCTCCTCGTTCTTGTCGTCACGAGTGCAAAGCCTTTCACCTGGAAGGGAAGAAGATATCAGCAGGGTATTCGCAAAACGAATGATATCAAAAAAGAAGTTTGAAAAAATGAGGTCGTATTGATATATTGGACACATCGGCAAGCCGACTCTACCTGTACGCTTAATCCGTTAACACGCTTCACGCCATCCGTCCAACCAGAGTGTTTTATCGGACCAAACACTTGTGTCCACTAGAGACCGCACCTGTAGCGATTCATATATTGAATTTGGAAAGGGCACATTTTGGCTTTGAGAACAGTATTCGTTCTGATTTTCTTGATACAGGCGATAACCCTGATGGCGTCACCCCCGCGGGTCGACGTTCCACTCGAGTATTGGGGATATGATTTTATCGATCGGTGTGAAACCCGCAGACTCTTATCTGCTCCGGAATTGCGAAATTTGCCCGTTTCACGGTCTGTGTTCATTCAATGGATTGACCAGATTGATGCCCATCTTAAAGACTCACCCGATTCGTTCAGTCCAACCGAATGGGATCAATTTGAACAACTCCAGGGAGATTTTATCGGGGAAAGCACACTGACCGGCAAAGATGAACAGCATCTGTGGTCCTACTCTGAACCCACCGGAACTCTTTTTTTCGATGCCATCGTCAACGAAACAGTTATCCTCAACCGGGGAGATTCTTTTGAACCCGATCGCGAAACAAGCGAAACCACTCTCGGTGGACAGTTGCGAGGTCGACTGGGACAGGAAATGGGATTCTTTGTGGATGCCAGAAACATCATCACACGTGGTGAAAAAAATGTACAGGAAAAGGACGAACAATTCGATGTGTCAAAAGGAATGCCCGTTGTGGTATCCGGATCCAGTCTAATTTCGGATCGTGCGGTCGCATATGTTGTTTTTTCCAAACCGTGGTTGCGAATCAAACTGGGCCAGGACCAGATAAACTGGGGACCGGGATATCACGGTGGATTGATGCTGAGTCAAAACAGTCCGCCGGCATCCCTTATCCAGCTTCAGACACGGTTCAAACGCTTTTCCTTTACCTACGTCCATGGTTTTCTGAACAGTTCTTTTGGGTCCAAATTTATTGCCGCACATCGGATCGATCTGTCGATCAGCAAAACCCTATCCATTGGGGCAACAGAATCGGTGATCTATGGCGGACGAGATGTCGAACCGCTGTATCTCAACCCGTTGATGCCCTATCATGTAGCCGAACACCATCTGGGCGATCTGGACAACAATACCCTTGGTATCGATGCTACCTGGATACCGGTGCCGTCTCTCAAAGTCTATGCCGAACTCTTTATCGACGATATGACGAGTACAAAAAATCTTTTAAATTATTTTGGCAACAAGTTCGGCTTATTGACGGGCGCGCATTGGACCAATCCCATGGGCTTGCAGGACATCGATTCCCGAATTGAATATACTCGTCTGGATCCCTTTGTCTATACTCACTGGGATTCGTTGAATGTATATACTCACTATAATCGCTTTCTCGGCCATTGGCTCGGACCCAATGCGGACGCAGTGATGTTGCAAATGGGTTACCAACTGAATCGCGATGTTCGCATCGAGTGTTTTATGCAACAGTTTCGTTATGGAAAAGAACGCGACCTCTATACATCCAGACCGGCAGAGGGAGAAGAAAAACGATTTTTACGCGGACCGATCGAGAAACAATCCCGGTATGGATTCAATCTTTCGGACCAACTGTTTCGCGACGTGACCATTGCGGTCACCTATTCACATCTAAAAACGGTCAACAAAAACCATCAGCCCGGAAACGACACGACAGATCACCTCGCCTGGTTTGAGGTAAAGATCAACTATTAACGCTCTTTATGCCGGGCAAAACGGATTGAAAACCAAATCCGGGATGTACCCAGGTTCACCATTGTATAGCCAGAAAACCGGTCTAAAAATAGAATGAAATCGGATAACACCTTTAAAACATGATACATGACATCCTCTTTACAATTCTCCCATCAACCCTGACCCTAGGTTATATATGTTTACTCGTTATAACAACCGTTGGGCTTTTTCGTCTTAATAAGCCGGTCTCGACCACAAAACCTTTTGTTTCGGTTGTGGTGGCGGCACGCAATGAAGAGCGGAACATTCAATCT
>CAYPUH010000110.1:0-13170 GCA_964413725.1 uncultured Cytophagia bacterium | reverse complement strand
ACATCGGGGTGAATATTGGCGAGAACCATATGATCGATGACCGCACCTTCCACCTGCTGCAATCCGTTTTCAACACTGGCTCTCACACCATCCACTTCCCCGCCGATAATCACCATATATTTGCCGGAACAGATGGTCCGGGCCAGAATCAATTCCACTTGTGCGGACTTTAACATGACATCCGCCACCTGTATCCCGGCGGCTATACTGTTCAGCTCTATCAATCCCACAGAATGCCTGGTCATACCCTCAAACCCTTTCGATTGTGATTCTCTGGTCGTGAATCGCCTTGACACGCCCATCGATACTAGCATGCACCGGGACACCCAACTTGTCTGTGGATACATCGGCGATCATGTCGCCACGCTTGACCATACTGTCGACCGTCACGACCGGCTCCGCCGGTGTACCGATATGTTGGTTCAGCGGTATGATCACCTCATCGGGACTCGCATTCACATCTGTCCACTCTGCGTGGGCTTCATATTGGCTGACCCCCAGTCGGTTCATCAGCCGTTTGATGGGAACCCGTCTGGATTCATGCATGGGATGAGGTTTGAGTTCTCGATTGCCCTGCCATTTACCCTCCCCGATTTCACGCAAATCATTCATGCCCTTCACGCAGGCTTCTCTCGGAAACAGGGCTTCGGGACAGGCATAAAGAGTACACAAGCCGCATTGACAACACAACACGGAATATTTGTTCCACAATTCAGATCCCATGGCAGTAAAACCCAAGCTGCGCATGACCAGATGGGGTTGTACGTCGTATCCCAGCAGATAACGCGGACAGAGTTCGGTACAATAACTGCACTGATCGCAGGCCGAATGGCCGATGCGATCCTGGGCGCTCGGCGGCGTATCATAACGACGAATCAAATCGTGATCCGCCGGCAAAACGATCAAACCACCAGAAGTCTTTTTCACCGGCTGATCGAGATCCGTCACACGCGTTCCCATCATCAGACCACTCTCCATAACACCAAAGTCATCAAGAGTCGGGCCGCCGGCACATTGTAGCACATCCCGCACTTTCATACCCACGGGAAACCAGGCCGAAATGGGATGGGATACCGCCCCTGTAATGGTCATAAACGTCTCGGTGACCGGAATGCCATTGGCGGCCTGATGGACGTTGTAAAGTGTTTCAACATTGTTGACCACCGCGCCGATATCCAGGGGAATCCCCTGGGGCGGAATCAATTTACCGGTAATACTGTAGACCAGCTCGTATTCATCCCCGGCGGGGTAATAATCACCAAACTCGGTAATCATGATGGAATCCTGACCGATGGCCGTTTTGATGGCATCGATGGCCACACGATTCTTGGATTTGATACCGATGCCGAGTTTTTCAGCACCGACCGCCTGCGAAGCCAGTTTAAGACCAGACACCACCTCTTTGGCGTGCTTGACCATCAATTCCCGGTCTTTGTGCATAAGCGGCTCACATTCAGCACCATTGACCAGAAACCAGGTGGTCTGGCTGGATAGTTTGACATATGTGGGAAATCCGGCACCTCCGGCACCAATCACACCGGCTTTGCGGACGTTATCAGCAAGTGAAGACATGACGATTACCTTTATCTACTGAAGGATAACCACGCTTGAACAATTTCGGGTATCCGGTCATATGGAGTTAACATCGGACTGACCAACAGGATATTGGATTTACAGCCGCTACGGGCGAGGCGGGATGATTCGGTGTCCCAGACCATCGTGGCCCGAACTCCGGGAATCCGATTGGCTGTAATCGTACGACAAAATGCCTTGTCGTCGATCACCACTGCTCCATCGAGTTCATGTTGGACCACCTTTTGCGACAGTGTGGTAAGAGTTCGATCCAGATCCTTTCCGGCAGCCTGAATGATGTTGCAATGGTATCCCGTTTTCTCTATGGCCTTCGAAAGAATCTGTTCGAACGCAGCCGTACCCTGTACAACCAGCGCACCCACACTTCCTTGTACACTATTGTCCATAAAATCCGGAAGGGCTGTTGCCAGAGTAATACCCCGTTCTTTCAATACATCGGCAGCCAAAGGCGTCACAATGGTGCCCGGAGACACGCGCAGTCGTTTCGTATCTGAAGATACTGCGCTCAGAACATCCTGTTCTGATATCAGTCGCCTATCCAAAATGTCAAGAGTGACGTGAGAATCAAAAGGGACATCTGCAGTTCTTCCTCCTTCAGATGTCTGCAATCGGTCCAAAACCCGCCGGGTCACAGTTCGTATCAACTCTTCAAGCTGCTCTCGTTCCATCCTCTCAGTCCTGTTTCACATTTAATGCAGAGACATCCACACGATCGACAATAGCGGTGACAATACTTCGGAGGGGCATTCGTCTCGAAAACTCGCAGATTTCCATCGCAGCACGACCTTCACTGGCCACGAGCACGGTATCCCCCACACCCGCACCAATAGCGTCGACAGCCACAAGCGTTTTACCACACCGTTTGTCCTGCGCATCCACTGGAATGCATAACAATATTGTCTTTCTCTGATAGCACTCATGCTTGATGGTGGACACCATACTGCCAATGACACGAGCGAGGGTCATATATTGTTCCTTACGGTGGGAGTGTTCACAATAAACACCAAGACAGGGATACTTTGATCAAGACAGCCAGAGGATTCAAACATCCAACCGGTCCACAAATCCAACGATGGTTACATCGCTGGGAATCTGTCGATCGGCAAAGGGAAAAGTTGCCTCCGCACCGCCGACCCAGTAAATCAGATCCCCATCGCGGCACCCCATGACATCGGCAGCCACAACCGGTTTACCGATGGAAGCATCGGTTTCATCAACAGGCTGCATGATACAGAGTTTAATCCCGGTCAGTTTGGGATCCTTGGTGGTGGCCCACACTTTTCCGAGAACACGGCCCAGCTTCATGATGTTTGTCCTGCGTCATGTTTTTGGTACAGAATCTTGCCGGACATTTCCACAGTGTCGACAATGCCAACGATACTGGCGTCGGTCGGCACGTTGGACAAATCAGCACCCTGCCGGGCAGAACTCCCGCGCACTGCGATAACGATCTCTCCGACCCCGGCGCCCACCGAATCCACGGCCACCAGATACGTGTTGGTAGGTTGGGTATCCGGCCCCACCAAATTGATCAGGAGCAGTTTTCGCCCTTTCAGACGATCAGATTTTACTGTGGACACAACGGTCCCTTCGACACGGGCAAGTTCCATGGATAGACTTCCTTGATAATGACGCGGTTGCAGGACTGTTGGGGGGGCTGAATTGTTTCTATTGATATCCTCTGAGGATCAATCGGTATCAACCTTGTGAAAACAACGTCAAAAAGTAATGATTTTTGAGTTGGTTGTCAAGCGTTTTGTCGAATGGGTGCAAAACCAAAACCGGGAGGAGGATAAAAAAAGGCGGAGCCCAATTATCAGACCCCGCCACCATCCGGTTATCCGGATGTAATTTCGATTCGCTTGGCGTTCTTTAACGCTTTTTTTGTTTTTGGCAGTGTGATGGTCAGAATGCCGTTTTTGAATTTGGCTTCTATATTCTCTTCATCCACATCGTCAGGAAGAGGGAAGTCTCTGTGAAACTGACCGTAACTGCGTTCTGTACGGTATACATTTCCCTTTTCCTCCTCGGTTTCGTGTTTCTTTTCTCCCTGGACTGTCAGGACGTTCTGATTCAATGAGATATCGACATCCTTTTCATCCATACCCGGGAGCTCACACTCGATGCGATATTCCTTATCACTCTCTCCGATATCCACACAGGGTGAAAAGCGTGAACTGTAAGGCGCCAAACTGTAATCAGATCCTGCCTCTCGAGGAGACAATCGCCAGTCACCAAAAAAATCGTCAAACAACCGATTCATCTCCCGTTGGAGAGAGGTGAATGGATCGGTATCCTCCCGTTCTCTTGGTGTTCTGCTCTTCCACAGATCAGGTAAAAAATCTCGGATAGGCATAGTCGTCACCTCCGTTTAACAAAGACTCTATGAAACGTTCACCCATTGCGTGGGTGAGAGCCATACCCACAGGGGGCGCCCACCTGACACTCACCCGCCCGGCATCCGTTCGCCAGGCGCATCCGAAAGACGCAACGGGATCCTTTAAAACACTCTATTGTCATGATGCAATCGTAGACCACCGAACAGGACTCCAAGCCGCTACCCAACGTTCACATTGATTTTACGGGCTTTGGCCGGTTCCGCCTTTGGCAGTGTCAGTTTCAGAACGCCATTGCTTACCGACGCCTCGATCTTGTCCCGGTCGATGGCATCTGACAGGGTAAAACTGCGTCGATAGTCGCCGACATCGTATTCCATATAACTCAGTTCATACCCTTCCATCGACTCTTCAACAACACAGCCTTCAATGGTCAGGATATTCTTTTCCAGTACAATGTCTATAGATTTTTCATCGACACCAGGCATATCTGCATACAGCAGAATGGCATCATCGTTTTCGAAAATATCGACGCGAGGTACAAAGACCTTCTGAGAACGGGTTCGTTCCACCGTATCCACGTTCTCACTCTCATGCTTTTGTAAACGAGTATCTTCACTCATGTATTACACCTCCCCACATTTTATCTATCCGAGCAATCGGACAGATCGTGTTATTTAATCTGAATACGTTTGGGTTTATCCGCTTCTGAACGAGGCATCTCGACCTTTAGAATGCCTCGCTCGAATCCGGCTTTGATCTTGTCCGTCTCGACGGTAAAGGGCAACGCGATGGTACGTTCAAACTCGTTGATGGTTCTCTCCCGCCGGTGCGCGGGCATGGACTCTTTTTCATTGGAATTTCGTTTGCCACTGATCGTCAGAGTCTTTTCAACCACGGACAGATCGAGCTCTTTGGGATCATAGCCAGGTAATTCTGCCGTCACCACCGCAGCATCCTTGTTGGTCCAGATATTCACCGCTGGGAAACGACTGGTTACCGGCTGTGACGCCTCGCGGAACAACTGATTCATTTGACGCTGCAGGCGGTTCATTTCACCGCGTGCGTTATACCCGAATGGATCGTAAAATAACATCTCAAACCCCTCCTTATTTAGGTATCCTCTCAAGACCCGGTTCCGAGTCTTTCGTTCGCTTTTCATGTTTATGTTTTACAATTTCTGTGCCAATCCAGCCAAAATATCTTAGTTAACTGTTTATACTTTCCTTATGACTTTACACCCTTCAAACGCATCTCTGTCAATATGGCATACCATGACTCGCCCCATACCGTCTTTTTGTCATATACTGATAGCTATTGTCAGATAGTGCATTTATAGGTAGAGCATCCGGGAGGCCGTGGGTTTGAAGAATAAAAAGATGTGAATTTTACTTGATTTTCTTGCCGTGGCTTTGTACCATTCCTGCAGCCAACCGGATTCCATCTGAAGCAGCCGGATCGGAAGCGACATGTGGAGTCAGATGCATGTCTATCGCAAGGAACCTGACGGCTGAATACTGATACTGCGGCGTTGAACAGTTATTGGCAGCATCGCATCGGCTTGGGGGCTCATCGGCAACCCACAAGATCTATCTCACCGCCCTGTTTATGATACGCGAACGAAAATGGAGATTCCAATGCAGAAAACGTACGTTATCGTCCTGATGAGCCTCTTCATCGCCGGTTTGGGATGGCGATGCGGACAACAGAATCCGGAGGCATATCTCGAACAGGATTATCCCAAATTGGGCTTGTCAAAGGGTGGACTTAAACTGGTCGTATTTCCATCCAACAAGGAGGACAGCTACTATCGGGGCTCGCGGTTTGAATGGGGAGGACAAATTGCTCAGGTCTATTACAAAGGACATACGTTTTTTCGGGAATGGAAATCGGATCACGATCGCACCGCGCCATCACATGGAGTGGGCACAGCTTCAGAGTTTGATCCTCATACACCCCTGTTGTACGACTCTACGTCACTGGGCGACTCGTTCATCAAAATTGGTGTGGGTAAACTGAAAAAGGATACCCAAGGCGCATATGAGCCGGACCACTCTTATGAAATCATCGACAGTGGTATCTGGGAAATGTATCGCAAAGGAAAATGGATCGAGTATCATCAAAACCTCTACAACCAGGAACGCTGGGGATACTATTTTGTCAAACGATCCGAAGCGCTCGATTCTTCCGCGGTTCGTCACAAGTACATCATTGAAAACACCGGTTTGCATACTTGGCAGACCGAGCATGTGGCAATGAATTTACTGAGCATCGATTATACCCCGGTGGGCCCCGACTATGCGGTCACCTTTCCCTTTGAGCCGGAAATCCTGGGAGCTGGAGACCCACGGGTTCAGGTACAAGGTCACACGGTGGTCTTTCTGGAGCCCATCGACAAAGAATCCCCTGTGGACATCGAAATAGGTGGCTTTGATCCGGAGCAAAAAAGCCACAACCAGGTTACGGTTACCAACAGCGAGGCCGGTGCAGGCGTCACTATTTCCACCGATCGACCGGCCATCCGATTCAGACTCTACGCGGATGACCGCGTGATCTCTCCCCGACCAGTGGTGTTTATTCGCAACCGGTCGGCTCGGGTGACGGAGTGGAATACCGTCTATCGCTTTTTTGAGGAGCGCTGAGGCATCTGGTCCGAATGCTCCAGGAACTGTTCTCTCTCGCTGCCTGCCGGTACCCGGCAGGCATTTTTTTTGCCAAACACCCTGTAACGATACCGCGCCACCAGATCATACACGGCATCCCGCACAGAACGGGGAATCCAGCGCAGACCGGAAAAAAGCGGCCAAGGAGCCGGCAAATAACGCAGGATACGAAGCACGGCTTCCGACTTGACCGTGAGGGTCTCCCCTTCGATGAAAACCACACTCCTGGGCACAATACCTGCGTGCAATCGTTGCAAGACGTCCCGACCCGCCTCAGACTGTAACGGTGCAAAACGAAGGATTCGCTGCCGGTCTCGCCGGAGCAACCAGTCCACGACTGAATTACACAGCACGCAGACCCCGTCAAACAATACAATCGGTCTCTCTAACGATGTTTTAGACTGCTTTTCCATATGACCTCTCAAGACTCTTTTCCCTTGCACGATTTTTGCATTCTGTTTTCAAGGGAAATGGATACCTCTCGGGATCCTCGCCTCCTGTCATTGATTTTATGAAAGTTAATCCATTTTTCTCACGAAACAATCGTGCTACTTTGCAGACACTCGAAAGACACAGTCCGCAAAACCGTGTCCAGTTTTGGTGACAACAATGCTCAAATATATAAAACACCGAACAACAAAGTGCTCCTGGATAGGAATCGTATTATATCTTGGTATTGGAGTATCCGCTTGGGCAACCGTTCAGAGTCATATTCGACCTCTATCCCATCTCCACAACACACCGGAGCATGGTCTCTGTCGGCTCTCTGCCCAGCTGGTCCTCTCCTCCGACAATCCAAACGGAGAGTTGCTGACAGCCGTACAGGGATCCCTGCAATTGACCGAGTCGCTTTCTGCTCTGGATCCCTCTCTCTCCTGCACGGTGATGAATGTGAATACCAACTCTTATTGTACAACCACAACCTACGACAGCTCTGAGGCGACTCTGTATTGGATCCTTACCCGAAAATCGGGACCCTATCTAAAAGTCCCGCCTTCAGAGTTGCCGGTCCTCAATCTGCAAATCACCTATCCGTCGGAAACACACATCCAGGAGGGTCCCGGCGTGCTGAACACATCACTGGCAGCCAATGCAGCCTATGATACGGTTTCTGTGGAGACCTATTCGGCGTCCAATTATTTTTCAAAGCAGCTTTTCGAATATTCCGTATCAGAACCCGGATGGCATTTGCTGTCCGTTCCCGGGTCCGCTCCCGATATGTCCGTCTCCACCCTTTTTCCCGCAAAGACACCGAAACAAATCCTGGGGCTGACGGAAAACCGCTATACTTCCTGTGACACTCTGAAACCGGGACATGGATACTGGTTGTATACAGAGGAACCGCTTTCGACCTCTTTTTACATCTATCCGCTGTATGAATATTCCAGACACATCTCGGCAGGTGGCTGGACCTTGCTGGGAAGTGTGATCACGTCAAAAGCCGACGTTGATCTGATGAGCACGCCGGATGGTCTTGTAGAGTACCCCCTCTATTCTTACAACACCTCATCAGAGGCATATCACGCCAGCAGTCGGATTGATCCCGGAGAAGCTTATTGGGTCCGCATTCGTCAGCCAGGAAGCGTCGCACTGGGGTATCACTCTGGTACTTTAACACCGCGGCTGGCAAAATCGTGCGTACCGCCTCCCCCCCCACCGACACAGGATTCCGAGGGGGAGAATAAATCCGCACCCACCGGGTCGTACAAAAACCGGCTCAAAGGCAATACCCCCAATCCGTTCAGTCAAAGCACCCACATTCATTTTGAGCTGGCCACATCGTCGTCCATCACGCTGGCTGTATACAATATGCGAGGACAGCGCGTACGAACGCTGATGGACCACCGGATGGACAAGGGTATCCATCAGGTGGTCTGGGACGGCAAAAACGATAAGGGGATGCGGGTCAGCGCCGGTGTCTATCTGTGTCGACTCTCTATGCCTGAATTTTCTGCACTTTGCAAGATGACTCTGGTGCGTTAATCCCTCGCTGCAGTATCTGGTGTCAAGAGCTCCAGCATTTCAGTGATATCGGTCGTCGGTTGCAGACAATAATGATGACGACAAATATACGCTGTGGAACGCCCCTGAACCGCAGTCTGATCACGGCTAAACTCGGCCAGATCTTCGATTTCGGGGTGTTGCCGATCCGCAGGTTTGAACAGACGTACCGTGTTGGGCAGATAGGATCGATTGAGTGCATCGATCATATCCCGCGTATCCTTTGCCCCGTCATTCCAGTGATGACAACTTCATACACCGGCCCCAGCGCAAAGGCGGTGGCACTCAGCATATGAGCAAAGGCGGTGGGATGTTTTTGAACGCTCTTTGCCGCAGACCGTTGCACATGCGCGGCACGCTGCTCATACACCACATCGCCCAGATAACGGGCCAATCGCAACAGATTCATCATCGCCACCGAATTGGCAGATGGTATGGCCCCATCCATATAGTCTTTCTGACGCACCAGAACATCGGTTGCTTCGTTCGCCGTATAATAAAAACCCCCTGTGGGATCCCAGAAACAATCCACCAACTCATCTGTAAGCTCACGGGCCGTCACAAGAGGGTCCGTTTTAAACGAAGCCTCATACAATTCCAACAGTCCCCACACCAAATACGCATAGTCATTTACAGTGGCTTCGATAGCCGCATCCCCCTCACGATAGCGGTGCAGCAGTCTCCTCGGTTCTGGTCGCATGTGGTCCAGAAGGAACATTGCAACCTGTTGGGCGCGGGATATCGCCTCCTCATCTCCAATACTTTTGCCATAATAGGACAGGGCGGCAACCATGAGACCATTCCAATCGGTCAATATCTTTTCATCCCGTGCCGGGCGCGGACGGTTCTGACGGTGACGTAACAGCTTTTCGACAATCTGTTTTTCCCGACTCTGATCCACATCGGTATGGGTTCGATACAATATGTTGGCGCCGGTACGTTGACCGCTGGATGCGTGCTGATAATTGCCCTCGGGAGTGACGTTATAGACATCTTGCACCCAATCGAGTTCGGATTCGTCGAGGACCGTTGCCAGTTCTGACCAGGTCCAGAGATAGTATTTTCCCTCCTCCCCTTCGGAATCCGCATCCTCTGCCGCATAAAAGGCTCCTTCAGGAGAGAGCAGATCCCGGCAGACATAGGTTACGGTACTGGCCGCGGTTTCACGGAACACTGGATTTCCGGTGGCCAGAAACGCTTCGGTGTACACGAGGATCAACAATGCCTGATCATAGAGCATTTTTTCGAAATGGGGTACGCGCCATTGGCGATCGGTGGCATAGCGGTGAAAACCACCTCCCACATGATCATACAATCCGCTCAAACGCATCCGGTTCAGAGATCGGGAGACCATATCCAGAGCATGCGTATTCCCGTTTCTGACCCCATAGCGCAACAGAAACATGTAGCTGTGTGGAGATGGAAACTTGGGCGCTTCTCCGAACCCGCCCCATACCTGATCATACTGGCGATCGAATTGTTCATAGCCGGCGACCAGCGCCTCTTCGCCCAAATCATTCCCCGGGTCCGCACCGGGATTACTCTTTAATGCGCGGGTGATCTGTTCCGCTGACCGGAGGAGCTCTTCTCTCCTGGTGTCCCACAGGGTTTTGACACGAGGTATCAGCTCCATCAGTCCCACGCGCCCAAACCGACTGGTTTTGGGAATATAGGTACCGGTGAAAAAGGGTTTCCGGTCCGATGTCAGAAAAATTGTCAACGGCCAGCCCCCTCCCCCTGTCACCATCTGACATGTGGTCATATAGACCTGATCGATATCAGGACGTTCTTCACGATCCACCTTGACGGCCACAAACGCAGTATTGATCAACTCTGCTACCGCGGGGTCGGCAAAGGATTCATGTTCCATCACGTGGCACCAGTGGCAGGTGGAATATCCGATGGAGAGAAAGACTGGTTTGTCCTCGTCCCTGGCCTTTTGAAACGCGTCGTCTCCCCATGGATACCACTCAACGGGATTGTATGCGTGTTGCAAAAGATACGGGCTCTTTTCATCGATCAGGTGATTGGCTGTCCGAGGGTCCTTACTCATAAAATCTCCAGGTAACGGGCAGATAACTATTGGATTTATATCTGACTACATCATACGCACCCATTTTATTCCGTTTTCCGGTGTTCGTCTGTCGGGTGCTTACATGTCAGGGAGCCAGGGTGCACAACACATGCGAGGTAAGAGAAGGTTGTTCGGATACGAATAAATTTGTATATTCAGCATTCACAACGCGCAATTGAGGAGGATTCTGAATGCCCTACGACCCTGTCACACAATCCGATATCCGGGTCTATCCCCTGTCCCATCGCAAAAGCAAAACGACGGTATCGGTGATGGTGGATCCCGAGACCTCTGCCCCCCCTGTTTCCAGGGAAACAGAGCAGGAAATCGATCGACTCGTGGATAAAATGGTCCAATCCCGCAAGAGGGGTGCATCGATCATGCTGGCGTTCGGTGCACATTTGATCAAAAACGGAGCGGCGCCGCTGGTCAACCGGCTCATGGAGACAGGATGGATCTCCCACATAGCCGGAAACGGGGCGTGTGGCATACACGACTGGGAATTTGCCTTTCTGGGCAAAACCGAGGAAGATGTGCGGGAAAACGTGGCACAGGGTTGCTTTGGCACGTGGGATGAAACCGGTCGATATATCAATCTGGCGGTGTTGCTGGGGGCTCTGGAGGGGATGGGATATGGAGAATCTTTGGGGGCGTTTATTCACCGTGACGGCGGCAAGACGCCGTCAGTAAAAGAGTTGCATGCGAGGATCGCCACCTCTCTCGACACCGATCGGTCCGGTCTCCCGGAACTGGCGGAGTGTTTACGGGTTGTGGAAGAGCATGCGCTGAAACCGGGCCGGCTGGTTGTAAAGCATCCGCACAAGTCGGTATCGGTGTTTGCAAAAGCCTATCGACTGGGGATTCCCGCCACCATCCATCCCGGCATCGGATATGACATCATCTACAATCACCCCCTGGCCAGTGGAGCGGTGTTGGGGCGCGCCGGGCATATTGATTACCGCACCTTTGTGCAGTCGGTCTCCCGTCTCACCGGCGGAACGTTTCTCTCCATAGGATCGGCGATTATGGCACCACAAGTTTTTGAAAAGGCCCTGTCCTTTGCCAACAACCTGGCCCGCCGTGAGGATCAAATTATCCACGATCATCTGATCCTGGTGGACGATCTGCAGGAATCGGTGTGGGACTGGTCTTCCGGCGAACCCCCCAAGACCTCTCCGGACTATTATCTTCGGTTTCTCAAATCATTTCACCGCATGGGTGGGGAAACCCGCTACATGTCATTGGACAACCGGACGCTGCTTCATCACCTTTATCACAGGTTGCGGTCTTGAGCCGGTGTCAGGGGCTCCACCAGATCTGAAAAGCGGTCCTCTATGGTTTCGGCGGGCAGATTCTGACCGATAATCACCAACCGTTGGGTTCCCTGTGAATGGTGTTCGGATGGAGTCATCGACCAGTCATCGGGAGTGGCATCCAGATGATAGACAGTATCATCGACGGTCACAAAGCCTTTCACCCGCATGGCAAGATCCGCAAACAGCGCCGTAAAGTCATCCCATTGGACGCGCGAGATCCGACCCCGTCCCAGCAGCGTCAGCGAGACAACTGGGTCAGGCCGGCCCTCTCCTACTTTACCATCGGTTTCTGCACGGGGTCTCCGGACCGCATCGATAATATTGAGAGGAATATCCGCGTACTGTGTGGGCAGGATGGGCACTTTTGGGGCCAACGCCCTGATGTCTGCCAGTGTCTCCTCCACCGTGGTTTCTGACACCCGATCCGTCTTGTTCAGAACAATTACATCCGCGCTCTTGACCTGAGAAATCGGGGCTTTGAGTGTCGCTTTGATTTTGTGAAAACTGGTGGGGTCCACCAGGCAGATACAACTGTGCAACTCTATCTTGTCCCTCAGGGTAGGCAGGGCCAACATCTTTTCCATCTCCGAGGTATCTGCCAGTCCGGTGGCCTCAATCAGTAAAAGTTCGGGTTTCAAGTCTCTGGCAATACGTTCCACTTCAACGATAAAATCGGTGCGAACGCAAATACAAAAAAGACTGCCTTTGTTGAGTTCAATTTTTTTATACTCACCTGCCTTGAGCAACTCTCCATCGATTCCTACCTGACCGAATTCGTTGATCAGCAACACCGTTCTCCGACTCTGGTAGTGGTCTATCAATCGGTTCAACAGTGTGGTCTTTCCCGCACCGAGAAATCCGGTCAACAGGATAGTGGGAATCATCGCAGATTCTTGAGCCATTCCTTAATCACCTCCACCGTCGGCGTTCTCCCGGCTGCTTTGACCTGTTCCCGAACGGAAATCACGGCGGGTGTGGCTGCAACACCATAGTCCCGGATTTCCTGAGCATCGGTAACCTGAACGAGTTCGGCAGCGCTTCCCAGCTCCAGCGTAGCCTGCCGGACACGCTCCCAAAGCTCCTGAAATGCCTCGTCCTCTTTATTTCCCAGAACCAGCAACCGACCCCGACGCTCTCTCAATTTGAGGGAAAACTTTGCATTGATCCGATCCTGAATGGCCCGGATC
>CAYPUH010000109.1:0-13183 GCA_964413725.1 uncultured Cytophagia bacterium | reverse complement strand
GAGGAAAGGGTGTTACGACTGATCAAAAAGAGTTCGAGAAAAATCGGGTTGTCGCCCGGAGTACCGGTGTTGGTGGATCAACAGCCTGCTTTTCCGGTAACAATCCAGCATTTGGTGTTTGATGACACTGACGTCGAACGAGAAACCGTTTCTCCCGAGATAGGTAGCCCCGCAGTGGTCCCGTCCAAAAAAAATTGGTATCATGTGGAGGGTATTCATAACATTGAGAGTCTGAACCGGTTGGCGGAGTCGTTTTCCATTCATCCTCTGGTGGTGGAGGATATCGTCAACACGGCGCATCGGCCAAAAATCGAGTATTTTGAAGAGTATACGTTTATTGTCCTTCGGTTGGTGGATTTTGATACCGAGCGACGGCAAGTGATCTCTGAGCAGGTGAGTATTGTCTATAGCGAGGACTGGATGCTGAGTTTCAGGGAGCGACCCGGGACCGAGTTTCAGCCTCTGTTTGATCGTATTACAACCGGACGCGGCCGGATTCGACGCATGGGACACGACTATCTGGCCTATGCGCTGGCGGATATCATTGTCGACCGATATTTTTTGGCTCTGGAGGCGATTGGCAACGTGATTGAGCGGTTTGATGAGGAACTCGAACAGGCCGGGGATGCGGATCAGATTGGTTCTATTCATCGTCTCGAAAGAGAGCTGCAATATTTTTTAAAGTTGGTATGGCCTCTGCGCGAACTGGTGTCGCGTTGGCTGAGAGAAGAGGAAGAAGCGGTAACCGTGGAGACCCGACCGTTTTTGCGTGATTTGGCCGATCATGCGATCCATGTGGTGGAGACTGTGGAAACCTATCGTGGATTGCTCAATGCAATGCTGGATACCAGTCTGAATCTGGTCAGTTTCAGAACCAATGAGGTGATGAAAGTCCTGACACTCATCGCGACGATCTTTATTCCATTGACATTTATCGCGGGCATTTATGGTATGAATTTTTCTCACATGCCAGAGTTGCACTATACATGGAGTTATCCCGTCCTGTTGGGAGTGATGCTGATCATTGCGGTGTTGATGGTTCTCTATTTTCGTCACCGGAAGTGGATTTGAGCTCTGACTGAAATGTAAAGAGGGTCACTTCAGGGGGGCTCAGAAATCGCAATGGAAGCAGTACGGTGCCTATACCCCGGTTGACATAGAGACGGGTCTCACCGAAACGGGAAAGCCCCGTCAGATGGCCCCTGTCGAGAGCAGTACGGTTGATAATCGCCCCCCAGAATGGAAGTTGGACCTGCCCACCATGGGTATGTCCACTGATCACCAGATCGATACCTGACGGAATCGCCCACTGAATCAGATCCGGGCTGTGGGCCAGCAGTATGGAGAAGGTGCTGTCTGCGACAGAATCCATGAGAACGGGAAGAGCTTCGTGGTGATAATTATAATCCACCCAGCCCACAGGATCGTGTCCGGCAGTTGTGTTTTCAAAATCCTGCCGGAGCAGGGTTTTTTTTGCAGAGAAAACCCGGAGGTCATCGTATTGATGTGTTCCGAATTTGGCACTCCAGACACCCACCGTACCGGCTGTCAGGCGGGTTTGACTGGTATCGATTGCGATGGCCTGCCAGGAGAGGGGCTCGGTCTCATGATCCGGCCAGATACGAGCGTGCAACGCGGTCTGGTCTGACTCGGTCCTGACCTCAATGCGGAACTGATACCAGATATCCGGTTTCGGAACGACACCCGTGTCCAGAGAGTCCGACAAAAGTCGTGTTCCATGGGCGGACAAATGAAAGGATGGGCGTTGCCGATAACAGCGAAGGCGGTAAAACCGATCAAAACCGAGATGGAACTGAGAGTACAGTGTCACACCAATTGCATGAGCCGGTCCCTGAAGACGCAGACGACCAGTGTAGGTATAATTCCGCCACCGGCGGGTTTCCGTCTCTTCGATCCACCAGTGAGAGTACGAGTTCCTCATCGACCGTCCCGATTGCAATACCGACCCGGAAGGAGTGGTCACGACAAAGAAATCACCGACATCCTGAGGACGAAATTCGGGAAAGTCAACCCCCATGATCGCCATCGTATCACGACCACACGGGATTGAAATGCGCTGATCGGGCAGGGGATGAACCCCGATATCATGGAGCATGGACAAAAAGATGTTACTAAATTCTTTGTCATTGCTGAAATCATTGTTGCCCCGCACCACCAGGATTTTGTGGCGGGGTGTGAGAGCGGTCAGGAATGTCCGGATGGCGCTCAGTTGGTCCTGAAATTCCTGTCCGGAGGGTTTTTCAAACAGGATCGAGTGCCTGAAAAAATCACCGGTAATAACGATATAATCGGGATGTATACGGTTAACCCGATCAATGACGCGCTGTTCCCAGCGGCCAAATGTACCGAGGTGTAGGTCCGAAATCTGAACGATGGTACAATCCATATCGGGAGAGAATTTGGCAGAGGATATGGTGACCTCTTCCACGACCAGGTGATGTGGTTCTATCCAATACGCATAGGCGAGCAACAGAATTGGGATGAGGAGCAGAAGAAAGAGCCATTTTTTCATCTGTGAATGATCCTTTTGCGATGGATACGAGACAGCGACTTGTCCACAAGAAACACATTTTTAAGTAACATTCAAGTAAAAACACTGTCGGCAGGCAATATAATCCGGATTGGGAATAAAAAAACTGTTGAATATCCACAAGAATGTCAGTACTCTAATACTTGTAATGGTGTTGTTTCGGAGAGACCGGTTTTGAGTGATCGGATCCTCAAAAGGCCGTTTTATCCGTGTCTGTCCCGGTTCTCGGCATGATTAAGGGCAACCGGGGCCGGTGACTGTCATTCAGACTATAGGAGTTTACGTGTCCGATCACAAGGCGATAGCCGATATTACCCGGACGATAGGAAACACTCCCTTGATAACGGTCCGCGGAATATCTTTGGATTGTGGGTGTTCGATTCTGGCCAAATGTGAATTTTTTAATCCGTTGTCTAGCGTCAAGGATCGGATTGCCGCGTCGATGCTTGATGCTGCTGAACGGAATCAGGAGCTGTTGCGGGGAGGGACGGTGGTCGAACCCACCTCTGGAAATACGGGGATCGGTTTGGCTTTCCTTTGCGCAGCTCGAGGATATAAATGTGTCCTGACCATGCCAGAGAGTATGAGTATAGAGCGCCGCGCGCTGCTCCGAGCCCTGGGTGCTGAATTGTATCTCACCCCCTTGGAGCTGGGAATGAATGGAGCGATTGCAAAGGCCAGAGAAATCACCCGACTGACGCACAACGCCCATATGCCCATGCAGTTTGAAAATTCCGCGAATGCAGCTGTTCATGAGCAGACAACAGGCCCGGAAATATGGTTGCAGAGTGGAGAAGACATCGACGTGTTTTTGGCCGGTGTGGGCACAGGTGGCACATTGACCGGTGTCGGCAGATACCTGAAACAAAAGAATAGTGATATTCACGTGGTGGCGGTGGAACCGGCGGGGTCGGCGGTATTGTCCGGAAAGGAGCCAGGCCGGCACAAGATTATGGGTATTGGTGCCGGTTTTGTTCCAGAGATTCTGGATCGCGATCTGATCGATGAGGTCATCACCGTTACAGATAAAGATGCGTTTGATATGGCCAGACGAATCGCCCGGGAGGAGGGATTGTTTTGTGGTATATCCTCGGGTGCTGCGCTGGCTGCATGTGTGACCTTGAGCCGCTCGCCACGCTGGGCCGGTAAAACGCTGGTGACGGTATTGGCCAGTGGTGGAGAACGGTATCTAAGCACGGATGTGTACGCACAGTATTCGTATTGATATCACTGGCGTCCAGTTGCCGGGGTGAAAATAAAATCGACTTGATCGAAACATCACAAAATCATCATGGGTATTTATGGATATAATCGATCGGGTGTCCGTTAACCGGACACCGGTGTATGCGTAAAGGAATCATTATGGCAGATGTTTCCAAAATATTGAGCCAATCCGCAGAGGAAATTGTTCAGACATATGAAAAGATTGGCGGAATCAATCGTATCGATGGTAAGAATTTGCCCACATTGAATCGTGTGGTTGAGGTGCTGGATTCTGCGATGCAGGTGTTGTTTCCGGGCTATTTCGAGTCCAGAGTACCTGCGCGATCCAATCTGTTGTTTTTTGTCCAGAGTACGGTGGATGCCATCTACCTTCGATGTGCTGATCTCTTTACACGGGCCTTGCAATCCGAGTGTCGGCTGGATGAGTGTTCTATCGAGTATTGTCAAAAGCTTGCCGAGCAGAATGCATTGCTGTTTATTGAAAAATTACCGCAGATTCGTTCTAAATTAAAAATGGATATCAAGGCCGGGTATGAGGGGGATCCTGCGGCCAAAAGCACCGAAGAGGTGATTTTGTGTTATCCCTTTGTTTACGCGATGACGGTCCATCGTATCGCCCACGAGTTATATGATATGGGAATTCCCATTATTCCGAGAATTATGTCCGAGTGGGCCCATCGCCGCACGGGCATTGATATCCATCCCGGAGCGGTTATTGGGGGTAGATTTTTTATCGATCACGGAACCGGTGTGGTGATTGGGGAAACAGCGGAAATCGGCAATGATGTCAAAATATATCAGGGAGTGACATTGGGAGCACTCAGTTTTCCGCGCAATTCGGATGGAACCGTTGTCAAGGGTGGCAAACGTCACCCCACGATTGAAAACCGCGTGACAATTTATGCGGGAGCGACGATTCTGGGTGGGAAAACGATCATCGGGCAGGAATCGATTATTGGCGCCAATACCTGGCTCACCTCATCGGTTCCGGCAAAGACCCTGGTGACCTTTCAGGAGCAACAAAGTTTTCGTTCGCTGGCAAAAGGTGAAAGCGGAGTGTCTGTGCCTCTGTACTATATCTAGATCGGGATTGATACTGTCTCCGGAACGGTCAGAAGCAGGGTTGTCTCCGGGAAGAGAGGATGAAGACAGTAGAGTCGGTGGTGTAGAAGCGTGGCACAAGGGGATTTATATGTTATGAGGCATGGGATTCCCTGCACCCCTGACTATTGGCAAGGATTCAAATCCGCAAAGGGAATCATGTGATGCAAACATCAGTCAAATAAAAGAGGAATGGTCATGCCCGAATTGTTTGGAAAACAGTATACTCGAAGAGAATTGATGTGCCAGGTCGGTGATTTGAGCCAGATTGGAGGCATTCGTCCACTGGAGTTGGTGAATGGCAATGAACGGGGAGTCCGCGGGTTTTCCTTTCAAACAGGCAGCGGACTGGATTTTACCGTTTTGGCGGACCGCGGATTGGACATCTTTGATGCACGATTCAATGGGGCCTCTCTGTGTTGGCATTCACCTGCGGGACCTGTTGCGCCGGCATTTTACGATTCCGACGATCTGGGTTGGCTCTGGTCGATGCCCGGAGGACTTTTGGTTACTTGCGGATTGACCCATGCGGGTCCGCCCGAAATGGGAGATGATGAACCTCTGGGGCTCCATGGGCGTGCATCCAATATTCCGGCAAAAAATGTGGCTTTCGGATGTGACTGGGAGGGGGATGATTATGTGATGTGGGCGAGCGGTGAGATTCGGCAAGCCCGTTTGTTTGGAACGAACCTGGTATTGAGACGAAATATTGTGAGCCGACTCGGCGAGTCCAGAATACTGATCAAGGATGAAATTGAGAATCTGGGTTTTGAGCCAGCCCCCCTGATGATCCTTTATCACTGCAATATCGGCTTTCCGGTGGTTGATGATGGATCGGAATTGCTGGCTGTGGTCAATGATATGGAGCCCCGGGATGCAGCAGCAAAACGGGGGCGTGACCGGTTTGAGCATTTTGAGGGGCCACAACCGGGTTATGAGGAACAGGTATTTTTTATTGATCACGATACAGATGAGCGGGGTATGGTGCAGGTGGCATTGGTCAACCGGGCGTATGGCGAAAGCCAGGGACTCGGTGTCTACATGAGTTATCCCAAGAAAGAACTGCCCGAATATACTGAATGGAAAATGGTCGGTGAGGGAGCGTACGTGGTGGGGATGGAGCCGGGCAATTGTCGGCCTGAAGGGCGACACCAGGCCCGGTCCCGTGGCGTTCTGCAGACGCTGGAGCCCGGAGAAAAAAATACCTTTCATTTGGAACTGGGTGTGTTACCCTCCAACGCCGCTATCCGAGCGTTCGAAATGAGATTGCGGGGCATGGATGTCTAATATTACCTTTGATGACTGATATGCAGAGTCGGGTGGAGCGGTATTTTTTTCTTCATAATCGATTTCTGATCCCAGCAGGCTGTGAGGGATCAAAAAGATCAAAAAGGTGATAACAGATGCAGCGATGACCCAACCTCTGGCCGGTGGACGTTTATAGAGTGCAATCAGGGCGAGACACCACGCCAGAAAGGCAATCAAGGTCTTGTTATCCGTCAGGTCGGTACCGACCGGAAAACCGGTCCAAAAATCGCCAAACGCATATTTTTGGATAATGGGCCCCATGACCATGCCTCCGATGAACATTAGAATCAATGTCCACAAGGCATAGGATCGCAAATGATCCGGTGAACGTAGTGCCTCAAGTCCGGTCGCTGTTGAGACCAGCATGGCCATGAACATGAACAGGATGTGCGGAATCAGAAATGCAGCGGGTACTTTACCCTTAAAACGGGTGACAATTGGCTTTTCTCCGGGTAAAAAAATACTGGAAGAATCAGCTGTCACTCTGATCTGGTATTCGACCTTGCCTGCCGGTGGCTGGTGGGGGATGGTGGCATAAAAACCGGATTCATCCTGCCCCATCACGATATCCATCCACGGATCTGAAGAGTTGATACGTCTATAGAGTAAAGTGGCCTCGAGAGAGGTGTCCGGATGAGCCCATTCAACTGTAACGGGCTGGCCTTTGTTGCCACTGTGGGTTCTTAAAAATGTAAAAGAGAGAATATTGTTGTGAAATTTAACTTTTCCATCGGTGGGATACGTCGGCCCGGTTTTTCGCTGGAAAACAGCAGACGCAACGGTGATGAGAAGAGCCAAAATCCATATTCCAGCATGCTTCCAGGCCATAGTTTTTTCCTATAAGAGGGGTGTTTATTCCGGTCTCTTTGAGACGAATATAGCTTCATTTATAATAAAATGCAAACCAAACAAGGATTTTAACAGGATTGCCTAAGAAGAGTACTCTTGAAACTGCATTCTGTTTCCAAAAAACCGGCCTAAAATCGTTCGATGGACAAGTTTTTCCCCGGGTGTGGTGATTTGTGTTCATACATCGACGTCGGAGTACTTTTTGGCCGTCTTGCAGGAACCGTCAACTCGAAACGAGCGTTAGATACCTTGAAAAATACAGCGATTTCTATTCGTCATTTCCAGATATGGAATCCATACCGTGAACCCGGGATACGCAGGAAGAGGAATAATGGAATATAGAATAAAGAGTGTTTGTTTTTTGCATCATGCGATCAAGAGTGTCAGATGGTTCTGATATCCAACAACAGGCTTGAAAAGGGTGGTATGGGATGTTGGAGTGGATTTAAACAAGCAGGTCGGAATACCAATAAGAGACTTTGACATATAAAGGAGCCAGTCATGAGTCGTCTATCGGTTCGTTTCGTTCACATCATGGCTATTTTTTTATTGTTCGCGGGCACACTGCATGCCCAGTTTTTTGGTAAAAACAAGGTACAATATTCAGAGTTCGACTGGCAATATCTGCAATCCGAACATTTTGATATCTATTTTACCGATGGCGGCAAGAAAATAGCTACGTTTACAGCTCAGGTTGCGGAGGCCAGCTACGACGACCTTCGAGAAAGTTTCCGGTATGATCTGGTGGATCGTATCAAAATCATCGTCTATAACAGTCATAATGATTTTGGTCAGACCAATGTCGATCTGAGTCCACCGCAGGAATCGGTGGGAGGTTTTACCGAATTCTTTAAAAACCGCGTTGTCATTCCCTATGAAGGAGAATGGGAAAAAATTCGACATGTTATACATCACGAGTTGACACACGCAGTGATGCTTCAGATGGTTTACGGGGCGGGTGTGCAATCGATTATTACGGGATTGACACAGTTCAGTATGCCATTGTGGTTTATAGAGGGACTGGCCGAGTATGAGAGCCGCGGCTGGGATATTGAAAGTGATATGTACATGCGGGATGCAACTCTCAACGGATATGTTCCTCCCGTTCCCAATCTTTATGGTTTCATGGCCTACAAGGGGGGACAATCTGTTTTGCGCTATATCTCCGAGCGATATGGTGAGCGGAAAGTCGGAGAGCTGTTGGGCAAGATCAAGATCAATAAAAATATGAACAGAGGTCTTGAACAGTCCATCGGCTTGGATATGAAAAAACTCACGGAACGCTGGCATCGATACCTGAAAAAGCAGTACTGGCCGGATGTGGAGGATCGCCAGGAGCCGGAAGAGTTTGCCAAGCGGCTTACGGATCACCGCAAGGACCGGAATTTTGTCAATACCAGCCCGGCGGTAAGCAACCGTGGAGACAAGATTGCCTTTATTTCCGATCGAGATCAGTATTTTGATATCTTTCTCATGTCTGCCATCGACGGCAGTATTCTGAAAAAGCTGGTAGAGGGGCAGCGGACCGGAAATCTGGAAGAACTCAAATGGCTGCGGGGTCCCAATATCACCTGGAGCCCGGATGACAAGCAGATTGTCTTTACCGCCAAAACAGGAGATGAAGACGCGCTGCATTTTGTTGATGTCCGGAAAGCAGAGATTACAAAGAGTATCCAACTGAACCTGGACGGAATATACAATTCTGCATGGAACCCACAGGGCAATGAGATCGCATTTATGGGCACCAAAAATGGTCAGGCGGATCTTTACATCTATGGCATCGACAATAAAGAGTTGCGAAAGCTGACCGATGATCCTTTTAGTGACCTTGAACCCCAATGGTCACCTGATGGACAGACACTGGTTTTTGCCAGTGACCGGGGGGATCATATCCATTCTGCTCCCGAGAGCATTAATCCGTTTCTCCATGATATCAAGGACTATGATATCTATGAGATTCAAGCTGATGGTTCGGGATTGAGGCGGTTGGTTGACACCCTGTTCCTGGACCGGAATCCCAGCTATTCACCTGATGGTTCGAAAATCCTGTTTACCAGCAATCGGTCGGGTGTGAACAATATTTATATTAAAAATCTGAAGGATGGCCGGGAGTGGCCGATTACAAATGTACTGACCGGCGTCTTTCAACCGACATTGGGCGGTGACGACAATCGGCTCGCTTTCGTGGCCTTTTACAATGCGGGATATGATCTCTTTCAACTGAAAAATCCATTCGACATACAACCGGGTGACATTGAGGTGCAAGAAACCCAGTTTGTCTCTTCGCTCAAGTCGGGGTCGGATTCTACAGAGAGTTATGAGGTGGCGCGGGATTCTCTCGAAGCTGAGGACAAGAAAAAGTCCTATCGAAACTTTATCTTTGATGATGCCTTTGCCGAAGGGGATGTAGAAACCGGTCTGTCCCAGGAAGATGTCTTCCTGGATTCCACCGACTATATTCTTCCAACCGGCGATTTTAAAGTCAAGGATTACAAGGTTTCCTTTTCACCCGACCTGGTTTATGGTGCTGTGGGGTATAACCAGTTCTTTGGAACTCAGGGGTATACCAATATCCTGCTGTCTGACGTTCTGGGCAACCACAGAATGAACATTGCCGTTAATCTGTTTGGCGATCTGAAAAATGCCGATGTGGCATTGACGTATCTCTACCTGCCACATCAACTCGATATTATCGGTGGAGTTTATCATAACGCCTACTATTTCTGGTCATCTTCTGTCGGCTGGGTGCGTGACCGCAATTACGGCATCGGTCTTTCTCTAAGCAATCCGTTCAGCAAGTACAAGCGAATCAGTTATGGTCTGTCGCTCATGGGAATCAATCGGACGTATTACGATCTCCCCGATGCATTTGTCAACGAGTATATAGACCAGGGATGGATTTCGCCCCGGAATCGATTTTTTGCTCTCAATAACCTCACCTATACCAAAGACACCACTCTGTGGGGTTATACCGGTCCGGTCAATGGCTCCCGATGGGCTGTGGGGCTGACCTATAGTCCCATGTTGGGTGACAAGGGTGTCGAATTCACCACATTGCGCACGGATTGGCGAAAATACTTTTCGTTGAGTCACAATTACATATTTGCCGTTCGTGGAGCGGGAGGGATCAGTATGGGATCCCATCCGCAAAAGTTTTTTCTGGGAGGACTTTACAACTGGTTGAATCGAGAGTATGATGGCAGTATTCGTGTCGATCATATTGAAGAGATTTATTTTGCTTCATTTGAAATGCCTTTACGTGGAGCGGATTACTATCAGGTGGAAGGGACCCGGTTTCTGATGACAAATATTGAATTCCGCTTTCCCCTGATCAAACGTTTGTCAATGGGATTTCCATTGCCCCTCGAGTTCTGGAATGTCGGAGGTGCTCTCTTTACCGATATGGGTGTGGCCTGGGACAAGGGTGATGATGTCAAGCTGTTTACCCGAGCGCCCAATGGTTTTATCGAAACACGGGATGTTTTTGCCAGCATGGGGTTTGGAGTCCGACTGAATCTGGGATTCTTTCTGCTTCGCATGGATATGGCCTGGCCGACGACGTTCTACAAAACGAGCAGCGAGCCACGCATTTTGTGGTCCCTCGGTGCTGATTTTTAATTCTTTTTGGGCTCCTTCTGATGATAGAAGGAGCCTTTTGCTGTGGTGAGGTTTGATGATAAACAGTATGACAGGATACTCGCATGAAGACAAAGCGACAAGGAGTCAGGTTCTATGCGGTATTAATACTATTCGGCGTTTTTGTTGGTATCGCAGCCCGGACAGGATGGACTCAGCGTCCACCCAGGTTTGGACAAGCCAATGATCCTTTTGGCCGGGAATTGTTTTTATTCTCCTTTTATAATTTTGCCGATCAGCAAGATTCCGAACAGAGTCTTGCAGTGTTTCATTTTGCTCTGGTCAATGATATCTTGACCTTTGTCAAGTTGGATGACGATCAGTATCGAGCCGGATACGAGATTGGTGTGATTTTTTACAATGATGATGACCAGGCGCTCGTGGAACGATCGACCCGTGGAACGGTAGTGGCCAATTCTTTTGAGGAAACCAACTCACGTGTCAATGTCATCCGGGAACAGATCAAGGTGTCACTGCCTCCTGGTGAATACAAAGTTCTCGTACGCCTTTCAGATGAAGAGAGTGAGAAGCAATTGATCCGGCGACGGGACCTTACTTTGCGACCGTTCGATCGATCCGGACTGAAAATGAGCGATATTGTATTTGCCGATCGACTCGATTGTTCACGCATTCAGTCCGAGGACTATATCCCCAACATCCGGCGTGTCTTTTTCAGATCCTCATCTTCTTTTTCCGCATTTTGGGAGATATATATGCCGGCAGATATCGATTCGATACGTCTGAATCTCTCGCTGCTGGATGAAAACAACCAGCCTGTTTTTGAAAAACAGAAGAGCCATGCTGTTACAGGAACGCCAGTACGTGAATGTTTTGGATTCAAGGAGCATATCGATCATCCCGGGACCTATACTCTGCGGGTCCAAGCCATTGCGGGTGAATGGTCTGTAAAGAGCCAGAGTCAATTTCATGTCTACTGGGGGAATTTACAGCTGCAGGAAAAGAATCTGGATGTAGCGTTTGAGCAGATGAAGTTGGTGGCAGATTCAGACGGCCTTGACGAGATTTCGGACGCAGACCAGGATCAGAAACAACAATGGTTTGACGAGTTTTGGCAACGACGGGATCCGGACCCCGAGACACCTGAAAATGAGCTCAAGGAAGAATTTTTTCGTCGGGTTGATTTTACCAACCGACATTTTTCCGAATATGGATTTGGCGCCAGACGTACCGGCTGGAAAACCGACCGCGGGCGAATATACATCCGGAACGGTCCTCCCACGGAAGTCGAACGGCGTGCCACAGATTTTAATATGCCGACAGCTGAAATTTGGTATTATGCAAAACTGGACCGACGATACATTTTTACCGACCGGGATGGATCGGGACATTTCCGCCTTGTGAAAGTGGAATAACACCCGTCGTCGTACTCTTGATTGCCATCGATGTCTGAATTGATGTGATGATCGGACCTGAGTGCCCCTTTTGACTTGCACCTGCAAGCTTTCAGGGGCACTTTACCTGTCTATTTATTGTCTTCAACATGCAGTAATTGTTCCAAGTGTATATAAATCAAGTGTTATTTGCAGTGTGTTGTCGTGGCATACTATTTGAAGGCTTTCATGGGGGTTTAGAGTAAGGAGGATTCATGAAAGCTGATCTTCACATTCACACGATGCACTCTGTTGATTCTATCGCCAAGCCGCACTCGATATTAGCGGCAGCTGCGGATCGGGATATTCAAGTGATAGCGGTTACCGACCATGATACCACGGCCGCCTGGAGAACGCTGTCGGAGACAGCCTATCGATATCCTGTTGCAGTGGTTTATGGTCAGGAAGTTACTATTTACAAAGGGGGCCATGCCGCCGGGTCTCTGCTTTGTCTATTTTTAGCAAAACCCATTGTCGGGTATGAAATCAATGATGTCCTGGACCAGGTTCGGGATCAGGATGGCATTGCCGCCATCGCTCATCCATTCTGCCAACGACTCGGGGAATTCCGTGCCTATGATCAGATCGAAAACTGGGATCGACTGGCGGTTGAGGTTTCCAATGGACGTGTGCTTCATCCGCGTGATAATGAAATGGCCAGTCGTATGGCTGAGCGCCTCGAGCTGGGGATAACCGCCGGCAGCAATGCCCATACCCCCTTTGAAGTGGGGAATACCGCCCTGCACTATGAGGGACGAACCGTTCAGGATTTAAAACGGGCTATCCGGCATCGGGATGTTTCCATTGAGGGCAAGAGTTCAAGTGTGTTGTTTTCTGCCCTTTCGGAATTCGGTCGACTGGGATTCGCTGTTTGATCCGAATCGAAATTCGATGAAAAGAGAGCCTCTTCCCGCTCGGGAAGGGGCTTTTTATTTTGTCAGAACGGAACACTGACAGTTGATTATTTTGGGTCTATAACATTTTGAGTGGGTAATCAAATTCAAGATCACCCGCACTGATTCTTGTCCAAAATAGATTTTTGCAACTAAAAAATGATAACCACGGAGCTCACAGAGAACCACAGAGGAAAAAGTGAGAAAGATACAGGGTATGGATGGTTTGA
>CAYPUH010000108.1:12905-13190 GCA_964413725.1 uncultured Cytophagia bacterium | reverse complement strand
ACCCAGGTTTTCGGCATCCGAGGTATGCATCCAAACCGGATTGCGGTTGGAGATGGCCACCACCTCGTCCGCGTTGTCGGCGGTGTCGGAGACCCGCAGGGAATAGGCTCCGCTGTGGGCATGGGTTTTGCTGACCGACACCACCCCCTTACCGGTCGCTCCTTCTCCCATCTGCCCTTTCCAGAAGAACCATCCATCGGGAACGCCAAAATTGGCATTGTAGAGCGATCCGAGCCACCCCTCAGCCCCCTCGGCTTTGCGCATAAAGATGTCATCGAGCCAGAC
>CAYPUH010000108.1:0-12895 GCA_964413725.1 uncultured Cytophagia bacterium | reverse complement strand
CGCTCCGAAATGAAACATGATGACCATGGAATCGGCCGGGGAGGGCAGTACGATGGGTGATTCGTTCTTGATTTCCATCCAGTCTGTCGTGGCCTGATCCTGCGGGATGTCCAGCACCACGGGCTGATCAAAGATGAGATTGCCCAGACTGTCAAAGAAGGAATAGGTGAGTGTGATTTTTTCATCATCATCAGCGGGAGTGGTGTTTACGTCCTCTGTTTTAACCCAGCCGCCGATCTCCATTTCGACATCCGGATTGATACCGGTAGTCGGGTTCCAGTGCAGTTTGGCCATGTTGCCGGAAATCCACATGGGATCATCATCGCCATCCTGGTCGCTGATCTTCAGCGATCGTTCTGCGGACCGATATTCATCCCATGCCCACTCGACGGTGGCGTCGGCAGCATTGCGAGCGGACCAGTTGGCTGGATTCAGGGATTCATCAAAGGTGAAATTGGTTTTGGCCAGTTCGACGGGAAAGAGCCGGAAATCATCCCAATAGGTATCTCCTGTGGCCTGATGCTGCATACGGGCCCGTACCGAAACACGGGTGGCCCCGTCCGGGGGCGTAAAGGTGAATTGATAGAGTCGCCAGCCATGGTCGGCATCGGACTGGTCGATCACGAAAAAGTCCTCTCCCTGCACCTCGGCCCAGCCGGTATCGTCGCTGTGATAGGTGAGGGTGAAAAAGATCGCATGTTCCACCTCCCGCTCCGGATTGACGTTCACCCCTTCCAGTTTCACCCAGGCAGCCAGGCCATAGGACCGGCCCGGTTCGATGGGATTGCGATTCGAAATGGCCACCACTTCGGCCGGATTGTCGGCATCATCGACCACGCGGAGTGAATAGGTGCCTGAATGGGCATAGGTGTCGGTGATCGAAACCACACCATAGTCTTGTTCACCCGAGCCCATCTTGTCCTTCCAAAAGAACCATCCTTCAGGCACGCCAAAGTTGGCATTGAACAGCGATCCCAACCACCCCTCAGCGCCTTCGGCATTTCTCATAAAAATGTCGTCCAGCCAAACGGTTCCGGTGGCATCGGAACCAAATTTCAGGGAGATAATCATCTGAGCGGCAGGAGATGGGAGAACCACGGGAGCATCATTTTTGATTTCAACCCAGTCCGTCGAGGACTCGGTTTGAGGAACCAACATGATCACCGGCTCTTCAAAAATCATGTTGCCCAAAGAGTCGTAAAATGTAAATGTAAGATGGATCTCCTCGTCAGCGCTGGTCGGTGTTGTGTTGACATTTTCAGTCTTGACCCAGCCGCCGATTTCCATTTCTATATCCGGATTGATGCCTGTGGTGGAATTCCAGTAGAGTGTGGCGAGATTGTCCGATACCCAGGCGGGTGCGTCGGCACCGTCGGTTTCGGAGATCTTGAGAGAGCGTTCAGGAGAGCGATACTGATCTGTGGCCCAAACAACCTGGGCATCCTCTGCATCTTCGGGATGCCAGAATGCGGGCTGTTCGGCGGATTCGAATCCTCCGTTGGGGATGGTATTGATCTGAGCGAGTACAGGATACCCGATCAAAACCATAATCACAATGATGGATACCAATAGCTTTTGCTTCATAGCTCAATCCCTCATTTGAGTGAACAAAATGTTTGATCAGAAATTTTTCACGACATGGAGCAAGTGGCTGCCACGTCACCTCCTTTCTCGAAATTGAACAGGATACCCATTGAGTGGATTCATTGTCTTTTTATTCGATATCATGAACACGCGTGTCTGTTGACTCCCGGACTATCAGATCCACTGGAATCATGATCTTTGTGCCTTTGCTGGCGGTACCCTTGACCACATTGTACAGATGCCGCACGGCGGCAGCACCCATCTTTTCCTTGGGTACATTCACGGTTGTGAGCGTCGGTCGGGCGGTGATTGCCGTTTCGATATTATCAAAGCCGGTGAGCATGATATCCTGGGGAACCCTGAGCTGCCGATCGCGACACGCCCGGAGTGCCCCGGCTGCCATCGCATCGTTGGCCGCGATGAGGGCTGTGACCTGTTTTCCGCTGTCCAAGAGTCGGTTGGTGGTCACAAACCCCGCTTCCTGATTGCTCAGGATCTCTTCACACTGGATGAGAGACGGATCGACAGTCAGTCCCGCCTCCTGGATCGTCTGTTTGAATCCCTCACAACGATCCTTCATACCGGGATGGTGCATATCGCCTCCGATGAAGGCAATGTGTTCATGACCCTTTTCGATCAGATAATGGGTGACCATCCGGATACCGCCAATGTTATCGATCAGAATAGCGGAATGCAAAGAGGAGGGCAGGTCATAGTCCACAAAGACGATGGGAATGTTTTGTGATTCGATATACTCGACCAGTTTGTGGGGAACGGTCCCGACCAGGATGACACCGTCGACATTTCGTTCCAAAAGAAATCGGGGGATATGATGGCGGTTAAATTCCCGTTCGACCGTGGTGAGAAGGATGTAATAGTCGTAAAACCGGGCTTCAAATTCGGTACCGAGAAAGATTTTGGTGTAAAAGGGTTCTGCCTGGGAAAAGTGATCCGTGCTGAGGATAAATCCAAAGTTACCGCTTTTCTGTGTCACCAATCCCCGCGCGGTCCGTTGCGGATGATAGTTGAGCTCTTTGATAGCCTGAACGATACGCTTTTCGGTTTCCGGCCGCACCCGTCCTTTCCGGTTGATGACCAGTGAAACCGTGGATATCGCGACACCCGCTCGGCGGGCCACATCTCGTATCGTCGTTTTCATCGAAACGTTTTTATTTTTGTGGTCTGTTTTGGTCGTCAGTAATCGACCTGTTAAGCTGCGTGGAGATCTTGGAGCCAAAAATCAAAAGCCTGAAACGCCGATAAGGCAATTGGATGGTATATCCCCCAAGTAAACGGGTCAGCGATACGGGTGGAGAAGGTCTATTTATCGAAACGTTTCGATAATAATATAATGACTATGGGATTCTGTGTCAAGAAAAAAATGGTATAGTGATCATGCCGTGGAAAATGAACGGTGCGAATCCCCCATACAGCATCTATCGCCACCGTACGGTGAGTTCAGAAGGCTCAACCACCCGGTCCGGATGGCTGACGGTAATGTCTACCGCCTCTCCACCGGCCAGATCGAAATAATTGTCGCTGTAGCGTATGGCCGGATCGGTGGCGTCGATATGGACAAAAAAGACAAAACGCGTTGCGGTAAATCTCAAGGTCGTCCCCGCCGGTCCGCTGTCTACCACCTCCCACTTTGGTTCGGCCGACTGCAGACGAAGGCTTTTTATGGCTGTGAAAAACAACCGGTTGTCGGGAAAACGCACCCGTGAAGAGCGTACCCAAAGCACGTGATCCGGACTGTTTCGATGTGGCGAGAGATCGGCCTCCCAGATGACCTGGCTGCTTCCGGCCGGTAGCTGAAACGAAACGTCTTCCTGATGATCCATCACCCCGGCAAACGACTGTATCCGTATCCGGGCCGTATCTTCTATGGTCTTGAGTGTATCATTCGTCACCCAGAGTTGAATGCCCCCGGACGTCGTTTGCTTAAAGGAGGCCAGAACGGGATGATAGGCGCGTTTGAGAGCATAATAGCCCGCTTTTCCGAAACCATAATAGTCCATCACGCTCCAGCTCAACCCGGGCCAGCAGTCGTTGAGCTGCCAGATCAACGCTCCGGAGCAGTGTGGCTTTCGTCGGCGAAAATGTTCCACTCCATACTTTAATCCTTCCGCCTGAGCGATCATGCTAAAATCGACATATTCTTCCAGCGTTGACGGTATCCCCGTGACCGTGGCCATCAGATGATCACCCTTGTTTTTCGGTTCATCCTTGTTGTGATGATCCATGGCCTCGCTGTGGTGATACAGCTGGTCCCGGGGAATGCACCGGCGCAGCGTCTCGAGCACCGGAGAGGCATGCATGCCGAATTCACTGATAAAACGGCCGTTATCTGTTCCATAATGCCAATAGGCCACACCGGAGGGAGAGCGGTCCATCTGCGGTTTTTCACCAAAATGCCGGGTCTGATCCCCGTGCCACACATGCCAGTTGTGCCGATCACCGTCTTCCATGCTGTTGTGGTCATTGCCGCCAAAGGGACTTCCCGGCCAGTAGGGTGTCTGACCGTCGAGGTCCGAGACTGCCTGCGGCAGGATGCGATCGTACAGCAGAGAGCCTGGTACCGGCGTTCCGGGATCGTCCCAGTGTTCCTTGTCATGTATCCACTGGTTTTCATTATTTCCACACCAAAGAGCCATGCAGGGATGGTGTCGCAACCGCCTGATCTGATATCGGGCTTCCCGGTCTACCTCTTCTATAAACACAGGATCGTGATCGGGATACATCGCGCAGGCAAACATAAAGTCCTGCCATACCAGGATACCCAGCTCATCGCACAGGTCATAAAACGCATCATGTTCATAGATCCCGCCTCCCCAGATTCGGATCATGTTCATATGAGCTTCACGACCTCGCTGTAACCGGAAACGATAGTGATCATCTGTCAGAGCCCCAACAAAAGAATCCGCAGGGATCCAGTTCGCACCTTTGGCGAACAGAGAGACCCCGTTGAGAATAAAGCGGAAAAACCGCGTTCCCGGCTCTCCGGGATCGGGTGTCTGATCCAAAACGAGATGACGGATGCCGACCCGACCGGTCCAGGTGTCCAGTACATTGTTTTCATCCATCAGATTCACAGTCAGACGATACCGATATGGGTTCCCGAGGTCATTTGTCCACCATAGCTGTGGATGATCGACGGTCAATACCATTGAATGGGATTGCCGTGTTGGCGTTCCATCGAGGAGCCGTTGATGCTCCAGCACCGTTTTGCCATCCTCATCTTCAAGGTGTATCACTGCATAGAGTGTTTTCTCTCTGAACGGCTCTGCCTCCACCCGGATACCGATCCAGGCCTGATCGTCCTCCGGATGAATCGAGAGGGTATAAAAGTGAACCCCTCTAAGGGCTGCCGTTCGATGACGACGCAGCTCCACCGGTCTCCAGATTCCGATGGTGGGAAGTCTTGGTCCCCAGTCCCATCCGTATCCGAACTGTGCCTTGCGCATAAAGATACGCTCGGTATTACGGCCCCAGGAGTGAAATGAAGGGTTGTCGGGTATCCGTTCCAGTGGCGGATCGAAACGCACCGCGAGCACATTGCTGTCATTCCAGGCGATCAGCTCTGTGACGTCATAAACAGCTTCCCGAAACATATTTTGATGAGAACCGATTTTGGTTCCGTTCAGCCAGATGGTGGCAAAAGTGTCCAGACCGCGAAATACCAGTTCCACCTTCTCGTCCGGCAAAGCGTCCCCGGACGGTCCTGAAAATGAGGTTCGATACCACCATTCCCGTTTCTCCATCCAGGCACATTCGGATTCATGACGATCATAAAATGGATCCGGAATGCGACCGTTTTTGATACATGCGCTATGGACATCGCCGGGTACATCGATGCGATCCCAGGCGCCGTCATCATATCCCGAACGCCATGCCCCGGCCTGTTCTCCGGCGCCGGGATTAAAATCTTTGAATATCCAATCGGTCAACATGTCCGGTCCTTTTTATTTGGGTGTTGTCACTTTTTTTAACGGGGGGATTCTCAGACGGAGGTTGCCAAAGAGTGGTTCATCCGGTGCAAAAGTATATCCAAATTCGGGTTAAAAAACAAGCGAAAAGCTCTACGGCGAAGCGGGAATCCGGGAATAAAAACTGCAACCGGGGAAAAGGTTGATTATCATATGATTTTCTGTTATTTTTTTTAGGATAAACAAAAGGCAGACGCCTCCGCCAGCGGGTATCAACTGCCTGACGAGTACGCAAAGTGTGTGCGTGTATTAACGGTTTGAAAGGATGGTATGATCGTATTACAGCCCGAAACCTATCGCCATATGGTTTTTTTTACCGGTGCCGGGCTATCCGCTGAAAGCGGTATTCCCACCTACCGGGGACAAGGCGGGATATGGAAGGACTATCCGTGGCAGGAGGTCGCGTGTCAGGATGCCTTTGACCGGGATCCCCGGCGGGTGCTCGAGTTTCACGAGAAACGGCGACAGACTGTCTCGCAGTGTGAACCCCATGCCGGACATTATGCCATACAACACTGTGCTCAAAAAACAACCGTCACGGTGATCACTCAAAATATCGACGGCATGCACCAGCGTGCCGGCACCTCCCGTGTTCTCGAATTGCATGGCAGCCTTTGGCGCCTTCGATGTTTCGAGCATGGGGTTTTTAAAGAGTATGGACCGACCTATTCGAATACCCGTTGTCCCGAATGTAACCGCTGGCTGCGCCCCGACATCACATGGATGGGCGATCCCCTTGATGAGTCGATTTTTCAACAGGCAATCGACGCACTCGAATCCTGTGATATATTGATATCCGTCGGTACCTCCGGAATGGTTTGGCCGGCTGCGGTTTTGCCTGGAGTGGCATGGCGACAGGGTGCCCGATGCATCGAGGTCAATCCTGAGGCCACCGAGTTCTCTAAATATTTTCATGACCATCTGCGAGAACCCGCATCCACCGCTCTGCTTCGGTTACTGGGAGGCTGATGATGAACCGTTCATACTCACTCCGGGTGGGATTCTGGCAACCTCTTCGGGGAGAACATCCGGAATATCTCTGCGATCAGCTGCACGAAATGCTTTCCGCAACATCTGTGGATGTATTGATCCTGCCGGAACGGTTTTCAATGGGTGGACGGATCGATCCTCATGGCCATATTTGCGTTCAGAGTAAACCGGATCGGCCTCAATTCAGTGTCACGTCAATATCATTTTATGACGACGATGTGATGCCTACTATGGCGGACCTGGCTAGAGGTCTATGGTATTCTCAAAGATCCAGGTGAAACACGACATCTTGCTGATCAGGTCCCCGATGTTGTCGAAAAGGTAAAAACTGTTCGAGACAGCACGGTCCGACTCTCCGCACTATTCCATATCATAGAGGGGATCCGGACTCTTTTCCGGGTGAATCAAGGAGTACTGGACATTTTGCTTAAATGTTTGTATACTAAAAGACTTGATTTGTTTTTTGCACGGGTATTCCGTTCGCCCAAGGAAACCGGTGGTGTGGAATAGCCCTTGTTGTCGAGTGTTGCAACGGTTTGTAACCGGGTGTCGGGTTACCCGACACCCGTGAACTTTGGATTCGGTGCGTACAGCAACCGAATGGATCGAGAAAGGAGTGCATGTACCTATATGTCTGCAGTAGAAGCGTTGATATTTGATTGTGATGGTACGCTGGTAGAGTCGATGCCGACCCATTATCTGGCCTGGAAAGCGGTTCTCGAGCCGCATGGCATTCAATTTACCGAGGATCGGTTTTATGCTCTCGGTGGTGTGCCCGTACGTGATATTGTTGAACGGTTGGGCAGGGAAAACAATATATCTCTGGATCCCGACCAGGTGGCCCGGGAGAAAGAGGAACAATACTATGGCCTGATGGAAACGATAAAACCCCGGTGGGCCATCGTTGAAGTCGCCCGGCGTCACCGGGGTGTTTTGCCCATGGCTGTGGCCAGTGGTAGCAGTCGCAAATCGGTTGAGAAAAGTCTATCTCATATCGGGGTCCTGGACTGGTTCGATGTCATCGTCTGCGCCCAGGATGTGGATCGGCCCAAACCGGCACCGGATATTTTCCTGTTGGCAGCCGAAAAGCTGGGTGTGGATCCCAAATCCTGTCGTGTGTACGAAGACAGTGATCTCGGTCTGGAAGCGGGACGTCGGGCGGGGATGAAAACAGTGGATGTGAGGGATTGAACTCTATTAACCTGTCCAAAATTTCATGAGGAGATTATGAGTAACCCGGCCCGGAATGTTTCTGTCCTTGCTCTCTGTCTGCTCTTGTTGTCGGGTGTCTCGGTGTCATATGGATCTGTCACCGTATCCTCTCTGTTCAGCGATCATATGGTGCTGCAACGCAACCGTTCGGTGCCTGTCTGGGGCACTGCCATTCCGGGTGAAACCGTCGAGGTCGTTCTCGATTCGATTTCCGCGTCCACCCTGGTGATGCCGGACAGCTCCTGGATTCTTCATCTCCCGCCACAACCGGCGGGGGGGCCGTATGTGTTGACCGTCGTGTGTAGAGATACCCTTACCTTTACAGATATTCTTTTCGGAGAGATCTGGCTGTGTTCCGGACAATCCAATATGGAGATGCCCCTGGCGGGGTGGGGAAAGGTAAACCAGTACGAAAAAGAGATCGAACAGGCTGACTATGATGAGATCCGTCTGTTTCAGGTCAATCATGGCACGGACGTGCATGCCCGCGACCATCTCGATGGTGGCCCCTGGATGCGGTGTTGTCCGGAAACCGTGCCTCTGTTCTCGTCTACAGCCTACTTTTTTGCACGAGAATTGTACAAAAGTCTCGGGATACCCATCGGGTTGATTCAAAGCACCTGGGGGGGGACGGTGGTGGAAGCCTGGACCAGTGGGAAGACACTCCAGATGCTGAATACCTATCGCCCGTTGATTCGGGACTATGAAATGATACCTGAAACGCGAAAAGCGCAATGGCACATCTATCATGAACAGTTTCATCAGTGGCAACAAACCGTCCGGAAACAGGTTGATCACTCTCTGACGGCAGGGTCCCGTTGGACGTCTACCACGGAGAAGCTGGAATCCTGGAAGAGTATGGACGTGCCGCGGGTATGGGAAAAACAGGGACTCGAACACGTGGATGGAGTGGTTTGTTTTCGCAAACGCGTCACGGTTCCCGATACCTGGGCAGGTCAGGAATTGACCCTGTCGATGGGGATGATCGATGATGTGGATGTGACGTGGTGGAATGGTCATCGCATCGGAAGTGAATCCCGGGTTCGAACCCGGCGCCGCTATACCATACCGGCGGAGCAGGTTGCCGCGGGTCCCGCCGTGATCGCTGTTGAGGTGATCGATATCGGCGGTGATGGTGGATTCCGCGATCATGCCGATTCTCTCTATATCGCCTCCTCCTCGGGAGATACACTGCGTCTCGATTCACAATGGTCCTATCGCCTCGTTTTAAATTTGGACCAGTTGTCGCGCATGCCCATGCCTCCCGATGCTCCCAACAGACCGTCGGTTTTGTTCAATGCCATGATCCATCCGATGAAACCCTTTGCGTTTCGTGGCGTTATTTGGTATCAAGGAGAGTCGAATGCATCACGGGCCACGGAATATCGCACCCTGTTTCCCCTGTTGATACGTGATTGGCGAGCACACTGGGGAGAACGATCGTTTCCCTTTTTGTTCACCCAGTTGGCAAACTATCGTGATAAACAAACGGAACCGACAGAGGATGCCTGGGCAGAACTGAGAGATGCACAACGGCAGACTCTTGTCATGCCCAACACGGGCATGGCCGTGACCATCGATATCGGCGACGCCGATGATATTCATCCCAAAAACAAACAAGAAGTGGGACGTCGACTCGCCCTTCAGGCCCGTGCCCGGGTCTATGGTCAGGATGTGATCTGTTGCGGACCGGTTTATCGGACGATGCAGGTTCAGGGAGATTCGGTTCAGCTGTTTTTCGATCATGCGGACGGATTGAAGACACTCGACGGCGGTCCGGTGAAGGGATTCTCGATTGCAGGACCGGATCAAACCTTTGTCTGGGCCCATGCCCGTATCGACGGAGACACGGTGTGGGTCTGGCATCCGCATATCGAGGCTCCGGCCGCAATTCGATATGGCTGGGCCAGCAATCCAATAGCCAATCTGACGAATCGTGCCAATTTACCGGCATCTCCGTTTCGCTCCGATCGTTGGCCGGGCATCACACATTAATACTGCAGAAACCGCGGGGGGGTTTTTCTCTGCGGAATTTTGGAGGTCGTATGCGACACACGACATTGGTTGTTCTTTTAATTGCTATCAGCTTTTGGGGATGTGAAGAATCCTCTTACAGCTTTGATCCCGATGTTTCTCTGGATTCCACTATAGATACGATCGTTATCGATACCAATACGCGCAATCCCCTGAAAAATGTCGATATCGAAGTGAACGGACAGATGCTCACCACGGATGAAAATGGCCGTCTCGAAGGCCGGATCACGCTGACCAATGATCAAGAAAATTTGGGGTTTAAAACCTTTCCTTACCTGGAAACAAAGATGGGAACACTACCCCTCAGAATCGGTTTTTCCTCGGATACGGTGGCTATGAAACTTCCGGAGCGCTTTGACTCCTACCAGCGGCTCTGGTTGACCGCACAATCAGAGGGATATGATATCATCCCTCTGGTCGATTGGGTTCGGGATCCGGAAACTCTCTCGTCTGATAAAGTGCTGATTCTGCAGCATAATGTGGATTATGATACCCTGACGACACGGGCCATGGCCTGGATCGATCATATCACCGGTGTTCAAACCACCTATCACTTGCGGGACTGGCTGGCCAGTGAATCCCTTGTATCCTATCTTCGGGATCTTGGTCATGAAGTGGGATATCGATATAATGCTCTGGGTCTCTATACAGAACGAATGGCCATCTTTACCACTGAAGACTTGACCGAAGCTGTGATCGATAGTGCGAGACAGCTGTTGAAACAAAATATTCTCGACTTTGAGGATCGGTTGGGGGATATTGCGACCATCTCATCTTTTGAATCCAATCAGAATCTACTTCTGCGCGTTTCCAATGCGACCCTTACAAACGGTCAGAACCCAGATGACTATTCCGTGGAGGGATTTGGTACTCAAATTGCCTGGTACGAAGAACGGATCAAAGGCGTTATCACCGAAGAGGGTGGGGATTGGTCTCCGGAACCGCTGATCGATACCATCAGTGCACAGCTCTATCCGCTCTATGTATTGATTCATCCGGTGGAGTGGCAACCCGTTTATTAATATAGACTCGTCAGGGATTACCGGTTGGTCAGCCGGTGATCCCTGCTCACTAGACTTGTGACTGGAGAGTAAAAGTGGAAAATGTGAACTCTTTTGGCTATCACGGTTGTGACACCAGGATGAAACGCCTTTGGCGCCGCCTGATGCTGGCTGGTTTCGCAACCGGTCTGATGATTATGGCGGGGTGTGGTGATCAGCAAGAGGTTGAGAAACATCCACCCAAGAAGGTACCCGCAGAAGAGAAACAGCAGCCGGCCTATTCGCAGAAAGACTATCGCATCTTTCGGGAACATATGGATGCCCCCATCCATACGTCTGAAGAGTTTATCTTTCGACAACTTGCCGAACGCCACAACACCACTCCGGATGAGATCAAACTGATCGTGGATCGAGTGGTGGAAACGATTGACACCGATAACGAAGAGCAGAATGCCCGGCGGGAAGACAAGCTTTGCAAGCATCTTTCAGGGCACATTGACATTGTCCGTCTCCAGGTTATGGGTGAATTTGCAACGGTGGAATACCTGCACCCCGAACTGAAAGACGATTCCACCGAGGCGATCGTTGCACAGATGCCCGAGCTTTTAGAGCGTGGTTTTCAGATTCAGGGGATCGATCGCATTCGTCTTCTGGCATTGGCCGGTCGTGAACAGGCTCCTGTAGCCATTGTGGAGGCTTATCGCTATGAATTTGAGCCCGGAAAACCTGCATCCGCTTATCACGATTTTCATCGCTGATCATCGAAATATGGATCTATCTGCGTAGATTTTTCTCCGTCAGGTGCAAAAAAGCATTCCTTTAAACGGAGGTGATTTTGAGTTCCATTTCCAGTCGCTCTAGGTTTTTATCCACCGATCCCGTCAAGCAGACTCAACCTCCCATGGCCTGTATCCAGCCTATTCAGGCCGCTTCAGGTGCTCCACAAAACAGTATCGAACAGATTCGAGCCAGCCTGTCGGATTCGGCTCGTGTTCTCGATCCGATATCCATTCGCTCTGCTTCACACTGGGAAGAAACCCTTTTTCAGCTAGATACATCTGTGGACGCGCTTTTATTGTCCAGCATACCTGCTTATCCCACTGAAATATGGAATTCCCATCCGGAACCGCTGGTAACACGAAATGTGCCCGTGTGGTTCTGGCCTCTTTTGGATCACGATGAACCCGATTTTTGGCGCTGGGCCACGCATGACTTTCTGACGGCGTTGGGAGTGGATGTCTGGCTTGTCGAGAGTGAACGGCAGGGTAAGGCTTTGGCTCGGGCATATGGTTTAAAACGATGGTTACCCTCCACGCGTTTGGTGGTATTCGGGACTCAAAATTTTCCCTGGAACGCCACGGCTGCCGGACATCTCATTACAGAACAGTTGGGCACTGAAATCGTGGTCAAGCCACTGGATGCCTTTCGGGACCTCTATCCGGAGATTCCTGATCAAAAGGTGAATCAGGTGATACACCATCGTTTTGGGACCCGCTATCAAATGCGGGATGTTCGGCAAGCGGACCTCGTTCAAAGTGTCAAGACCTACCTCGCCATCCGTCAGGTGCTGGAAACTGAACAGGCCTGCGGAATGGGTGTGAACTGTTTTGGCGATCTGATCATCAAAGGGGGCCGGGATGTTCCCTGCCTGGCTCAGTGTCTTTTGAGAGAGGATGGCTATATTGCCGCCTGTGACGGGGATTATGTTGCCATGATGAGCATGGTATTGACCACCTGTTTTCTGGAAAAGTCCTGCATGATGTCCAATATGTACCCGGTATCCTATGTGGGGGCCCTTACAGATCACTTTGGCGATCCATTGTCTCCAGATCCCCGTCGATACGATTTTGCGCGTTGGCCCAACCTGACCCGTCTGGGACACTGTGGCTATGTGGGGGTGGTCTCGCCGGAAATGTCTCCTGACAATCGCGTGGATCTTCGGGAATGGGGTGGAACCTGGGAAATCAAGCGGGATGGCCGGGGATGCGGTATTGATGGCGATTTGATGGCAGGTGAAGCCGTTACCGCCGTGCAGCTGAAATTCAATGGCAGGGAGCTCTTGTTGGGACGAGGCCGTGTGGCCGAAAC
>CAYPUH010000107.1:5995-13198 GCA_964413725.1 uncultured Cytophagia bacterium | reverse complement strand
ACCCTGTTCCGTACTCAATTGAGGGCGATCTATAGAGCCAGCGTTCGGGGCAATGTTCGTATTCTGCTGCCAATGATTTCCTCCGTCTCTGAAATGAGATATTGCAAGGACCACATCGAACAAGAAAAACAGGAACTGGAATATGAAGGACTGGATCATCGAATTCGTATTCCCCTGGGAGCCACGATCGAAGTGCCTTCATCAGCTGTCATCGCAGATCTGATTGCCAGAGAGTGCGATTTTTTGAGTATCGGGACCAACGATCTCATTCAATATACCCTGGCAGTGGACCGGGGCAATGAACATGTCGCCCATCTCTATCAGGGCTACCACCCGGCAGTACTCCGTTTCATTCAGGATATTGTTCAGAGGGGACATCAGGAGGGAGTGTGGGTCGGTATGTGCGGAGAGTTGGCCAGCGATCCTCTTGCCACCATGGTCCTGATCGGTTTGGGACTGGATGAATTCAGCGTCAGTCCCGTTTCAATCCTTCTCGTCAAGGAAATCATTCGAAGAGTCGATTATACGGAATGTGAAAAGTTGACCCAACGGGTCCTGAGCTTTCACACCACCAAAGAAGTGCAAACTTATCTGCAGACGATTATGGGACGTAAATTCAGGGATTTGCAGAATATCATGCAGTCCGAAACCTCATTATCGGAATAAGGTCACCAACCTCGGGGGATCCTCTCTCACGAGCGCTCTCCGACATTGTGAGTCCTGAGAGTTCTGTACCCCCACCGCATGATAAATACTGGTCTCCAAATCCCGCTGATTGCGGGTATAGTTGTTCATCCGGGTCGAAAAACATTGCAAAAATTGGAAAATATCCTTACTGTAAAACCTTTTTCACCCCAGAACCTGTCAAAAGCAGGTCAAACCGGTGTCGAGTCCGTGGACAGGACACCCGTGACAATAGATGATAACGTAATGACTAGGTATGACAGAGGAGAAGATTCATGTCTGAGATGCTATTCACTTCCGAATCGGTAACCGAGGGACATCCTGATAAAATCGCCGATCAGATATCGGATGCAGTATTGGATGCCGTGTTTTCAGAAGATCCGAACGGTCGCGTGGCGTGTGAGACCTTTGTAACCACAGGACTGACGCTGGTAGGAGGGGAGATAACGACATCCACATATGTGGACATTCCGTCTCTGGTTCGCGATGTCATCAAGGATATCGGGTACACCAATGCCCGTTTTGGTTTTGACTATGCCACCTGCGCGGTAATTACCACGATAGATCAGCAATCCGAAGATATCGCCATGGGTGTCAATCGTTTGGGTGCCGGTGATCAGGGGATGATGTTTGGATTTGCCACCGATGAAACCCCGGAGATGATGCCCCTTCCCATCACCCTGGCTCACAAATTGACCCGTCGACTGGCAGATGTACGCAAGGAAGGCATTTTACCCTATTTGAGACCGGACGGAAAATCACAGGTCACGGTCAAATACGTGGATGGCAAAGCAGTCCATGTCGATACCGTCGTGATCTCGGCACAACACGATCCCGATGTGAGCAGTAAACAAATCCGGGAAGATATCATCGAAAAAGTGATCGAACCCATTCTTCCCACCAAACTGATCCAGGGCCAGGAGCCGGTTTTTCACATCAATCCCACCGGCCGGTTTGTGATCGGAGGCCCGCAAGGGGATGCCGGATTGACCGGTCGAAAAATTATCGTGGATACCTACGGCGGCTACGCCCGTCACGGGGGTGGCGCCTTTTCGGGTAAAGATCCGACGAAAGTCGATCGCTCCGCAGCCTATGCATCCCGCTATATCGCTAAAAACATCGTTGCGGCCAAGCTGGCTCAGAAATGTGAGATCCAACTGGCCTATGCCATCGGTGTCGCCGAGCCTGTATCTATCACCGTGGATACGTTTGCAACCGGCAAAAAGACAGAAGAAGAAATCGTCAAGCTGATTCGCAACACCTTTGATCTCACACCGCGCGGTATCATTGAAGATCTGGATCTACGGCGACCGATTTATCGTCAAACGGCAAGCTATGGCCATTTTGGCCGCGATGATCTCACCTTGCCATGGGAAAAGACAGATAAAGTCAACGAATTGACAAAATAGACCGAAACAAAACATACTCAATCAGGAGGAGTTGTGAAATACGATATTCGCGATATTAATCTCGCTTCCGGAGGGAAAAAACGGATCGAATGGGCCGATCAGGATATGCCGGTGCTCCAGTTGGTGCGTGAACGCTTTGACACGGAAAAACCCTTGTCTGGCAAACGCATGTCTGCCTGTCTGCACATTACCGCGGAAACGGCCAATCTGGCGAGAACACTCAAGGCAGGAGGAGCTGATCTCGTTCTTTGTGCCTCCAATCCCCTCTCTACACAAGACGATGTGGCAGCGGCTCTGGTAAAAGAATACGATATCCCCGTCTTTGCCATCAATGGCGAAGACGATAAAACCTATTATAAGCACATCAAGGCCGCTATCGAACATGGTCCTGTGGTGACCATGGATGACGGTGCCGATCTGGTTTCAACCATTCATTTCGATTATCCGGATGTTGCCAAACAAATCGTCGGAAGCATGGAAGAAACCACAACCGGTGTCATCCGACTCCGGGCAATGGCCAAAGACGGAGCACTGAAATTGCCGGTGATTGCCGTCAATGATGCCACCACCAAAAACATGTTCGACAATCGTTACGGGACAGGTCAATCCACGGTCGATGGAATCATTCGCGCCACAGATATCCTGCTGGCAGGGAAAAATGTGGTCGTATCCGGTTATGGGTGGTGTGGCCGAGGATTTGCCATGCGGTGCCGGGGTATGGGCGCCAACGTCATCGTGACCGAAGTCGATCCGCTGCGCGCACTGGAAGCGGCAATGGATGGTTATCGTGTGATGCCCATGGCCGAAGCTGCACCCATCGGCGATCTCTTTTGTACGCTCACCGGCGATATCCATGTGATTCGTCCAGAACATATGAAAAAAATGAAAAAGGGTGCCATCATCGCCAACTCGGGACACTTTAATGTGGAAATCGATATTCCCGGCCTGCAGGAACTGGCTACCTCGTCCCGAAACGAGGTGCGGCGTTTTGTCGATGAATACACCCTTCCCAACGGCAACAAAGTATTCCTCATCGCCGATGGCCGACTGGTTAACCTGGCCGCCGCCGAGGGTCACCCCGCCTCTGTCATGGATATGTCCTTTGCCACTCAAGCACTCTCCACCGAATGGGCGATTCAAAATGATGGCAAACTGGAGATCGAGGTGCATACCGTTCCGAAAGAGATTGAAGACTGGGTGTCCCGCTTGAAACTGAGCACCATGAACATCAAAATCGATGAACTCACAGACGAACAAAAGCAGTATCTGGCGTCTTGGGAAATGGGTACCTGATGAAATGACTATCTCTGGCCGGGCACTGCCCGGCCAGCTTCCTACTGCACAAGCCTCCGTATCCAGACTCCGGCCCCCTTCACTACTAACCACGACTCACGCTATGAATGTTTTTATCTCAAACCGATGGATAGCAGCAGTGGCATTGCTGTTGTTCTGTCTCCCCGCGGCTGCACGTTCCCAGATGAGCACTGCAAGGGGACTCGGTATGGCAGGAGCCTATAGCAATCTGGCCCTCGGCTCGGAAGCACCGGCCTATAACCCGGCCAATCTTTCCTACCGTCCATCCTATTCCGTTTCAGTATCCTTTCTAGGCGCTGGTCTCCAACTTCAAAACAATGCCTTTACAGTAGGAGAATACAACCGCTACAATGGTACCTTTCTCTCGGAAACCGATCAACAGGATATCCTCACCTCCATTCCCGACGATGACATTCAGGCCAAATCCGATTTGGATCTGAATGTTCTCTCTATCGGATATCGATCCTGGGCGGTTTCACTGGGACTGAAGGGAGTGGCCGACGCTAGCATAGCCAGGGATCTGTTGGATCTGGCCTTCAATGGAAATGAACTGGATCGTCTGTATGATTTTAACCCATTGCAGGGCGGCAGCCGGGTGATGGGAACGGTGGGCGTGTCAAAAGGCTTTACGATCCCCGTGGAGACATCAGACATTCAACACCTCGGCTGGGGACTGACACTCTGGTATTACCAGGGATTTCAATATGCCAAAGTAACCCGGTCCATCGGAAAATCTCTCACACAGTTCACCTCCGCCACAGCGACTGGCCGACTGGAGTGGAGAGAAGCCACAGGAGGAAATGGAGTGGGCATCGACCTGGGATCCACAGTGACGGCTTGGACGCGGTGGCGGTTTTCTCTTTCCGTGCACAATGCTCTCGCCGTGCTCTCGTGGAACCAAAACGCTACACACCATGAATCCGATTTCACCCTACAGGATGATGCGATCGAGGATGTGCTGACAGAATCAGCTGAATATGACTCCATATGGATATCACAAGATACAAGCCAGAGCATCGGCTCCTTTTCACACCGTCCGCCAGCAACCCTCCGGCTGGGCGCGCTGTATGTCTGGAAACGCCTGTTCCTGACCAGCGACATCACCGGCATTCTGGATAGCGCGCCCCACTGGATGCTGAGTACAGGCGTTGAATACCATCCCGCATCGTTCATCGCACTCCGGTGTGGCAGTCGATTTGAATCCACCTATGGTTTTTCAGCCTCCAGCGGTCTGGGTTTCTATTTGGGAAATATCCGCTGGGATATCGCACTACAAAGCACAGGTGGAATCACCAGCCAAAGCAGTCGTGGCCTGGCTGCCGCTACCCAAATAAGCGTTTGCTACTAGACCTTGATGGTCGACAAAAAAAAACCCCGACACCAAAAGGGTGACGGGGCTGGAACCCAATGGAACATAGCTAGTCGACCAGATAGCCATACCGATCCTTAAATTCCTCCGTCGTCATCTCCACCTCTTTGGCCATATTCCCCAGCAACGCTTCATCTTCGAAATCCCTTTTCTCCAGTCGAACCATATAGTTGCTGGCAACACGATATGCATCGCTTTCCGTGTTCACATACCGGACCGAGGTTTTGTGTGTCTTGGGGTCGATCATCTCCGAAAACTTGAGTGGGTGTAGGCTACCATTATCCACACAAATCATAGCGTTATCCTCGGTCTTGGTATTGAGTAGATAGTTGACCGCATGGTAACCAAGATCCCGGGTATATTCCTGATCAAATGGAATGGGGTCGGCACATCTCAATACATAGCCAATGTTTATCTCAACCATTCGGAATTTTTCTTTGCGTTCCTCAAAACGCCGCTCCACTTCTCTCTTGATCAGTTTGCCGAGTTCAACATCGGCCAACAAAATATGCCCATAGGCGTCGGTTTCCACATGATGGCCAGCGGCTTTGATCAGATCCGCTTTCGTAAATCGTTCCGCCACACCTTCTGCAATGACCATGACTCCATGATTGCTGCCCATGGCCCGTCGTTTCAGAATAGAGGTCTCCAAAATATCACTGACGTGATTCATCGAGATACTGCCTTCCTGACCAAATTCCTCTGATATAACGGCCAGGGTGGTTCCGGCTGACTTGGCGATACCCAAAGCCAGATGCCCCGCATGCCGTCCCATTGCAACGACAATATACCAACGCCCCGTGGTGCGAGCGTCCTCCATCATATTTTTCACCAACTCGGCGCCCAAACTGCGTGCGGTCTCATAGCCAAAAGTGGGAAGGTCTTTGGGCAAAGGCAAATCATTGTCGATGGTCTTGGGAACATGGGCAAACTTGATCGTGCCACCGGCAGCTTCCGCAATCTGACTGGCACCAAAGGCCGTATCATCGCCGCCAATGGTCACCATCTGGGTAATACCGAGATATTTGAGCATCTTGACGGCATTCTCCACACCATTTTCTATTTTTCTGGGGTTCGTGCGGGAGGTCCGCAGTATCGATCCCCCCGAATAATGAATCCTGGAGACATCACCGATACGCAGCTCTTTTACATGCTCTTTTAGTTGTTTTTTGTCTCCATTGCACAGCCACTTGTATCCGTCATAGATACCATATACTTTAAGATTGTTACGCCGCGCTTCGATGGTTACAGCCGCAATCACGCCATTCAAACCCGGTGCAGGACCACCACCCACCAGAATTCCCAAAGCGCCTTGTTGTTTAGCCATGATGAAAGCTCCTTTGATTGTTGTATTCAATTCGTTTCACTTTTCGGCTTCGGTAAAATGGGGTAAGAACCCAGAACCGTCATAAAGGCCGTAATCTCTTGCAGATGCCGGACAGCATTCTGACATCGTTCCTCATCCATATGTCCGGCAAAACTCAGATAAAAAAAGTAATCCCACGGTTTACCCCGGAGAGGACGTGACTCTATCTTTAACAGGTCAATGTCTCGCAACGCAAACACACTCAGGCATTTAAACAGTGCACCTGGTATACTTTTCATACTGAATACGATCGAGGTTTTTTCGCGAGTCCCAAGCAGGATTGGGTCTTTGGCGATGATCAGAAAACGGGTATAGTTCTGTGGGTCATCTTCAATTTCACGCTGTACAATCTCCATACCATAATCACGAGCCGCTCGTTCGCTGGCGATGGCCGCGGAATTGTGGTACCGCTGATCCCGGATCAGCTTCACACTTCCCGCCGTATCATAGCTGGCCACTGTTTCCACTTTTGTCAATCCGGTCAGAAACCGACGACACTGCTCCAGAGCCTGAGGGTGTGAATAGATGGTTTTGATATCCTGCAAACGCGTTCCGGGCAGGGAGATCAGATGCTGCTCGATACGTAAAAATGTCTCGCCAACGATATTGAGATCAAACTCGAGAAGCAAATCATAGGTACGATGGATACTGCCGGTCAGAGAGTTTTCCACCGGCACGATTCCCAGTCTGGCGGCTCCGGAATCGACCTTCTCAAACACCTCATCAAATGTCCGGCAAGGCATGGTTGTCACAGACCGGCCAAAACAGGTCTGAGCCGCAATTTCACTGAACGCATAATGAGCTCCCTGAAACGCAACACGTTGGTTAGCGGCTATGGTGTAACCAGTCATTCCGAATCCGATCGTTTATATTGTTCTGCAAATCCCTCAAGAACTCAAAATGCGGCAACCCTGGTGTCCGGTCGAACGACCGGACACCAGGGTTGCCACAAATAAAACAAATTCAATTTAGAAATTTACTGATTTTTTAAAACAAAATCAAGTTTCTAAAGCATTTTCACATCCACGCGGACGTTACAAAATCCGGGAGCAACATTAGAC
>CAYPUH010000107.1:0-5985 GCA_964413725.1 uncultured Cytophagia bacterium | reverse complement strand
GCAAAAACCGTAAAGTAATAGTTTGCGAATCATTAGAGTCGGGAGGGTAAGGAGGCTGAATAGAAAGCATCATCCCAAAGAAATCCAGAGAGAAAGAAAATCCACAACGGTAGCAGGATCAATCCCTTGATGCCCGCGACCATCAGGCCAACGATCATCATTGTCGCGAGCAAAAGTCCATCGCCGGAAAACGACAGAGCATACAAATATTTATCGAGAAACAAATGACGAAGAAGAAACATCACAGCCATGGCCACAATCAGGCCGATACCGGTAATCGTGACCTGACTGTACACGATGGCTACGATCATGGGCGGGAGGATGCTACACCAAAAACCGAATACCGGGATTCCAGCCAAGAATGCAGAAAACAATGCAACATTCCAGACATAGGGCAGATGCAATAACGTCATCGCCAGCACCCATCCAAACCAGACCAATACCATCTGTGCGGCATATGCTGCGATGTATAGCTGCCATCGTCGGGTTCCACGCCAAAAAATCCATGACAAGCGCTCAAAGTTCAAAGAACTCGTACGGGAAAGGATCCCGTTCTGTACGGGTGGCATCAGTCGGGTAGAGATCACCAACAGCAAAGCGGCTGTCAACGCAGTCCCGGAGGTTCCGCTGATCTCCATCAGGAGATACCGTGGATCAACGAGATCCCGGAGCACCGGAATCCAGCCCGAAGCCAAGGGCACCCAAAGAACTGGTGCTGGAGGTGAAACCGATACCAGAGTGATCACAATACTGCCGGCCAAGATACCGATCGTGGAGACCAGAACGCGCCATCGATTCAGTCCGCTCCACACAGCTGCCCGGCGGCACCACTGTCCCACGATGCCAAACACTCCAAGCCATACAAACAGGCGGACCAGGGGCCAGGCCCACCGCAATACCAGGAGAAAAACAACTGCAGCCAAAAAGAGATATAATAGTCGCTGCCAGGGCGTTTCCGGAGTCAATATCAATACCGATCTTGACTCCCGGCTTTCGTCCAAACGAGTGTTTGATCCGTCCGACAATGTGGCAGAGACTGTCATACGATGATATTGGATTGGGTCAATTTATGGGTCAGGGCTGTATACTCGGCCAGAGTTACATCCAGATCTTTTGTCAGATGCTGTATGGCACGTTGGAGAAGTTTGATCGCCAGGTCGGGGTGGCTCTGTTGCAGGCTGTCGTATTCCTGCCGGGTCAGGGAAAAAAGGGAGCACTCTTCAAAGGCACGCGCACCCTGCGAATGTAGAGAATCCGAAAACAGGGTGGCATAACAAAATCCTCGCCGTTCATGCACCGTCATCAGTCGATCGAGTGTGTCCCTATCCCGCTGTCGATACAGCCCCACCGAGCCTGATACCAGATAATAGACCGCAATTCGCGGCGTCCCCTGGCGGTAAATCCATTCCTCAGCTTCGACGGTACGGGGAATGAGACGCGTGGACAGAATCTGTTTCTCCCGTCCGGTCAAACCCTGGAAATCCTGAACACCATCAAGCCGTGACAGTACAACCGTGTTTACAAAAGTCGAAAACAAGTGACCAAACATGACACCTCGAGAAAAAGAATGAAAAAAATGTCCGGGAATCCATCAGACCGGGTGGTTTCATGAAGCCACTGCTGTCCAAAACAGATGAAACCCCCATCATGATAAAAAATAAAACACGAGTCCTGTCACTCAAAACAGACTGAAAAACAGGTCAAGAGCGCACGAGAACAAACAGAGGCCAGAGGGCACCCATGAGAAACAATACACCCTCCTGGCACCAGAAGCAACAAGTTCGATTAAAGACGAAAACAATTCTTTGTATTCACCTGATGACATAGTATTATGTCAGGGGCATTGGACGTTTGAAATCAGGTGCATCTTATGGCTTTCCCTGTAGCCTCTGGTTACCCTTTTTATCTTAATCCATTGAGGGCAAGAATATCAACAACCAGTATCTCATTGCCTTTAATATAGAAATCCAGGTCTCGACAATCAAGTGCTTTCAGGATACCGCCTCACCGGTACAACCCCCTATTTTCTGTTGATTTTAACGTTTCAAACCTTTAATTTCACGCTATGCTCAGAAAATGTCTTCTATACATACTGACCCTGTTTCTCGCCGTCCCGTTATGGGTCGAGCCTGCCTCGAACCAGCAGGAACTCCAACAACTGCGGGAAGAGATTGAACAGATCGAACGTCGTCTGCATCAGAGTCAATCCAAAGAGAGTGTCACACTGGAGTTGGTCAACAAACTGGATCGTGAGATCGATGTAACAAAGTCCTATATCGGGATGCTTGCACAGGAAATTCGAAAACGGGACGAGGAGATTTCCAGATACAACAGGGAAATCGCTCTCCTGGATCAGGACCTGATGGCTTTAAAGACATTGATTAAAAAGCGTCTGGTCACGTTTTACAAAAAGGGCCGGTATCAACGCGTCGAGTTGTTGCTCCAAAGTCATTCATTCGATCAGGTTGAAACCTGGATGACATACCAAAAAATAGTAATCGAGAACGATCTTCGAAATATTGAGAGTCTGAGAGAAAAAAAAGCGGCTCTGGAACGCAAAAAAGAGCTGCTCCGGATGGAGATTGCCGAACGGGAGCGAAAAATTCGATCCCATAGCCGGGAAGAAACGCAACTCCAATCGAGTCAACGCAAACGCAAGGAGCTTTTGGCCTCTATTCGCAACAGTCAAGAGGTACTGAAACAGCATCTGGAACAGACCCGTTCAGCGGAAGAACGCATCCTGAGCCATATCGCCAATGCAGAGAAGGACCGTCTGGGAAAGCGATCCGATCCGGCTCCGTCCTTGCATGGGAAGGAGCGTGAATATCCTTTCAGGTCGTTAAAGGGAAAACTCATCTGGCCGGTACAGGGCAACATCACCAACCATTTTGGGCGGCAAAAGCATCCTCAACTCAATACCATCACAGAGAATCTGGGTATCGAGATCAAGGCAGCAGCAGGAACCCCAGTCAGAGCTGTTGACAAGGGATATGTTCAGACCATTACGTGGCAGCGGGGGCGCGGCAATATCATCATTTTGAGTCATGACAATGGATATTATACGGTTTATACCAATCTGCGCGAGATTCTGGTCAAATTAAATCAACGGGTAGAGTCGGGTCAATCTATCGGCACGGTTGGAGAATCGGGATCCCTCAAAGGGCCCGTGTTGCATTTTCAAATCTGGAAAAACACTTTTAATCTAAATCCGGAAGAATGGTTGAGTTGATCGCCGGGGTCTGAGCGGATGCCTGGCTTCATTATACAGAACGATGGATTCAATGAGTATCGATATCATCGGGCAAGAGCGTCCACTACAAATTATCTCCAGGGCCATCGAACATGACCGGTTGGCCCACGCCTATATCTTTACAGGTCCTGAAGGAGTGGGAAAGAGTGCCCTGGCCTTCCGGACCGCCCAGGCGATCCTCTGTGAACAACAAGAGGACCGGCCGTGTGGACACTGCGGAAATTGCCACCGTGTGGCCACCTTTTCGCATCCGGATTTTCGACTCATCTTTCCGGCCCCCAAATCGATGTCGGTGGACAATGAGCGCGAGATCCTGGATCGACTGGCCCGGAATCCGTATGGTGACAAACAGTCGGGCGACAATCCGGTGATCAGTATCGAGCGGATACGGGAACTGCGTCGGACCACCAAAATCAAACCCACCGGGAAATACCGTATTATCGTTTTGTCCGATGCCGACCGGATGACCATGGAAGCTTCCAACTCTCTGCTAAAAATTCTGGAAGAACCACCCGGATCGACTTACCTGATCCTGACATCATCCCGACCCAATGCGCTGCTCTCCACGATACTGTCCAGATGTCAGGAGATCCGGTTTGGCTTGCTACCTGAAAACGAAATTCAGGAACAGTTGACCACAAAACACGAACTCGAACCACAACGGGCCAGGCTGATCTCAAGAATCGCCCAGGGGAGCTATGGACGGGCACTCGATTGGCTCGATCAGGACGTGCACACTCTGCGGGAAGAAGCTCTGGATGCCCTCCGCAGCTGTTTCAAAGATCCGTTGTCTCAAACCACTCTGATCGAAACACTTGTCCAGACACATGACAAACAAACCCTGAACCGATTGCTCGGACTCGTTCAATTATGGCTGCGCGACGCCTTGTTGTTGCACGAAGCAGATGAAAGCAATGCCGAGCAAATCGAAAACCGGATTGCCAACATTGATCAGCTGAACACCCTGGCACGATTTGTCAAGGCCTTTGATCACATCGACTTTGATGCACTGTTTACCGAGTTGGACAAGGCCATGACACGTATTCAGCGCAATGTGCATATTCAGCTCATTTTTACCGTTCTTCTGCTCAATCTTAAAACGCACTTTACGATAAAAGGTCAAGCATCATGATAGAAATTCTGTTCAAGGGTGAGCGGAAAGAGCTCTATGAGAATCCGCAACAGTTTCCCTTTAAAATCGGAGATTATGTGATCGTTGAGGCGGAAAAAGGAGAAGACCTTGGCACCGTCAATCAGATCGGACCCTTTTTGGCCAGAAAAAAATCGGATCAGAACACCCGAAAGATCATCCGCAAACCGACCCGCGATGACATGCAACGATATCGCGACAATACCCTGAAAGAAAAAGACGCGTTTCAGGTATGTCGGAAAAAGATCGTCGAACACGATCTAAATATGAAACTGGTAGATGTGGAATATCAGTTCGACGGCAATAAAATCACATTCTATTTTACCGCAGATCAACGGGTGGATTTCAGAGAACTGGTCAAGAATCTGGCATCGATATACAAGGTGCGCATCGAATTGCGCCAGATTGGGGTTCGGGATGAAGCGAAGCGGATTGGAGGCTATGGAGTGTGCGGTCAAAAATTGTGCTGCACAACCTTTTTAAAGGAATTCGAACCGATCACCACACAGTGCGCAAAAGAACAAAATCTGCCGCTCAACCCACAAAAATTATCCGGAGCCTGTGGACGTTTGCTGTGCTGCCTCATGTATGAACGCTCCTTTTATCAGGAACAGATGAAAAAACTTCCAACCGTGGATTCCCTCATAAAAACCCCGCAAGGACAGGGAAAGGTGATCCAGGTGGATGTCTTTAACGAAACAGTCACCCTGCTCTTGCCTGAAAACACATTCAAACAATTCACCCGAAAAGAAATCGAATCCTTTGAAGTGGTCAAAAAAAAGTATAAAAAGAAAAAGAAATTCTGACAGTCGTCACCATCTTCCAAACTGGAATCATCTTCATGACAACCAAACGAATACTTGTCACAAGTGCCCTTCCCTACGCCAATGGCCCCATTCATCTCGGGCACCTGGCCGGAGCGTATCTGCCGGCTGATATCTATGTCAGATATCAACGTCTGAAACAGCGCGATGTCATATATATATGTGGTTCGGATGAACACGGCGTACCCATCACACTGGCAGCTGAAAAGCAAAACAAATCTCCCCAGGAGATTGTCGATGTGTTTCACAACCGAAATCTGCAGGCATTTGAGCGCTTTGGAATGTCCTTTGACTATTATGGTCGCACCAGTTCGCCTGTTCATCGCCAGACCTCTCAGGACTTTTTCAGGACGCTCCATGACGAGGGTATTCTAAAACAAAAAACGGAAAAACAATACTTTGATCCCAAAATCAATATGTTTTTACCGGATCGATACGTCAAGGGGACCTGTCCCATCTGTTCCTTTCCGGAGGCATATGGTGACCAATGTGAAAAATGCGGCTCGTCTCTCACGGTTACTGAATTGGTGAATCCCAAAAGTGCTCTCACAGGTGAATCTCCTGTCTACAGGGAAACAGAACACTGGTACCTGCCCCTGGGTGATTTTCAACGTCGAATTGAAACCTGGCTGGAAAGCAAACAGAACTGGAAATCCAACGTTATGGGTCAGGTCCGGAGCTGGTTTCAAACAGGTCTCGGTGATCGTGCCGTTACACGGGATCTCTCCTGGGGCGTTCCGGTTCCCCTGGAACACTCGGAG
>CAYPUH010000106.1:5926-13461 GCA_964413725.1 uncultured Cytophagia bacterium | reverse complement strand
GGCGGGGAGATTTGAACTCCCGACCCCTTGACCCCCAGTCAAGTGCGCTAACCGGGCTGCGCTACGCCTCGTCTTCTCTCAAACAAAAGAACAAAATCCCTGTTTCTTTCCTGCCCCTCTGTTTTCAGCTCGAAAAGTTAGCAAATCTAAGAACCAGATGCAAGTACTATCTGGGAATGGAGATAAAAAATAATCCGACAAATACACAAATTCAATGGGTGTCCTGCACGTTGACAATAGTATATTGAATGGATTTGTTATCCAGTGCTTCGCACCGAATCCGGGTATACTTCTGCATCCTCCGCGATTTCTGCGTTACTTGATGCTTTTATTCTTTGCGTTCTTTGCGGCTTGGCGTGAGATTGCTTTTTTGGAACATGTTGGATGGCAACAGTGAAGCAAGATACTTTACGGGGTTTTGTCCGACCCGGGGGATTCTTTGAGGATCTTTAACAACTTGCGCAGCTCATCGCGCACGTCTTGCAACATGTCCTTGGTCTTGATGTCGGAGAGTGACAACTGCAACTGATCCGGATTTCGCTTGTCCTGTCGCAACCGTTGACGGGCACCCTCGATGGTGTATTTGTCGTGATACAACAACCGCTTGATCATAAAAATCGTATTGATGTCGACCTTGCGGTAGATCCGATTGCCCGCACGATTCTTGCTCGGTCGCAACTCCGGGAACTCGGTTTCCCAATATCGTAGCACATAGGGTTTGAGCCCCGTGATCTGGCTGACCTCAGAGATGGAATAATAGAGCCGTTTTATGGCCTTTTTCTCCATGCCCGCCTTTTTACGAGGTTGGTCCTCTCCAGTACTTTCAAAAAGTATAGATAATTGTTTCAAATATCAAGCACTAAATTTCGTTAGGGTTTAACAGAACCTTATTTATCTGGATCGCTTAAAGCCTTGCTTAACATACACAGTGCCGTTGGAACAAAAATCGACACCCTGTTGATACAAGTTAAAAAAGCGCGAGTGATTTCCAACACATTTTTGTCGAACCGTCCACAAGGTGTCCCACAGATAAATCCCCATGCGCGTGAGGGAAAACCGGATGGCCACTCCTGCTGGCACGGTGGCCATCACCACGCCGTTGTCATATCCGGCCTCTTCAGCCAGTCGGGCCACACGTGGCGTCACATTGCCAAAGGGATAGGCCACGGACCGCACCGCCACCCCGAGTGCCTGCTGCAAAAGATCCCGCGAGCGTTTCAACTCGTACACACACCGGCGATCGGACAACCGCGTCAGATCGCGATGGGACAGACCGTGCGAGCCCACCTCCCACCCCGCACCGATGAGTTCCTTCAGCTGTGCCCAGCTCAGATGGCGCCAGGTCTGACCAAACCAGTTGAAATCCCAACGATTGCTGCGCCCCGTATAGGTCGGTAAGATATAAATGGTGGCAGGACTCGAATGTTCCGCGAGGATGGGATAAGCGTGTTCGTAGACGTTCTCATACCCGTCATCAAAGGTGAGGACCATCCGGCGGCGATGGTCCTCACACAAAGCCGTGTGTAATGTGGACAGCTCAAAACCCAGATCCAACACCAGCTGCACCTGGCGCCGAAACTGTCCGGGGGTCACGCGGTTAATTCCCCACAGATGTCGTGGGGTGACCATATGATAGCCCAGTCGAATCACCGGTTCTCTCTTCCCGTTGTGTCCATGTATGATTGTGTCCGGTTATGGGCTGCGTCGACTCAGACGACCTTGTCGAGCGGTACGTAAGGCATATCAAAAGCCTCGGCCACGCCTTCATAGGTGACCTTGCCCTTGTAGATATTCAAGCCCTTGGCCAGCTCGGGATTGTCCTGCAGCGCTTTGGGATAACCCTTGTTGGCAAGTTGCAGCGCATAGGGCATGGTGGCGTTGGTCAGTCCGATGGTAGACGTCATGGGAACGGCACCCGGCATATTGGCCACGGCATAGTGAATGACGCCGTCTACCACATAGGTGGGATCCTGATGTGTGGTGGCATGAATGGTCTCCACACACCCCCCCTGATCCACAGCCACATCCACGATCACAGAGCCGGCTTTCATCAGGCTGAGCATGTCACGTGTAATCAGATTAGGCGCTTTGGCACCGGGCAACAATACCGCGCCCACTACCAGATCCGCATCCGAGATGGCATCGCGAATGGTGTGCAGGTTGGAGTGGATCGTGTTGACGTTTTTGGGCATCACCTCATCCAGGTAACGCAAACGATCCAGGTTGACGTCGAGAATGGTCACGTTGGCGCCCATACCGGCGGCAATGATGGCGGAATTGCTGCCGACGATACCGCCACCGAGGACGACCACATGAGCGGGACGCACGCCGGGGATACCGCCCAGCAGAATGCCGCGTCCACCAAAGAATTTTTCCAGGTATTTGGCACCTTCCTGTACCGCCATGCGACCGGCCACTTCGCTCATGGGGATGAGCAGCGGCAAAGTGCGTTTGTGGGTCTCTACGGTCTCATAGGCCACGCAGATGGAGTTGCTCTTGATCATGCCCTCGGTCAGGTCTCGCGATGCTGCAAAATGAAAATAGGTAAAGACAATCTGATCCTCCCGGATCAGGCCATACTCTTGCGGCAGCGGCTCTTTTACCTTCATGATCATATCGGCACTGGAAAAAATCTTTTCGGGCGTATCCATAATGTCGGCGCCAACCGCTTTGTACGCGTCATCTTCAAATCCGCTTCCTGCACCTGCGTCGGTCTCAACCACGACGGTATGACCATTCTTTTTCAACAGCTCAGCGCCGGCAGGAACCAGAGCGACACGATTTTCATTGGCCTTGATCTCCTTCGGTACACCGATAATCATTGTGACATCCTCCGTTTTGTGTTACTGAGGTGATAGCACCGTGATGGTGAGTTGTGATGGATCTAAAAACTCGTTGGCGATATCGATCACATCCGACGCATCGATACGATCCACGATGGCAAGAATATCCTTGATGGAATGATGGGTCCCATCATAGACCTCACGCTCACCCAGCTTGTGCATGCGGCCGGAGGTACTTTCCTGAGCCAGCAGGATATTGCCTTCAATCTGGGCCTTGATGCGTTCGATCTCCTCGCCATTGAACTGTCCCTCTTTTAACGCCTTGAATTCGTTTTGAATCAACTCCAGTGTGTGGTCCGCTTTTTCGGGAGCACAGGCTACATAGGTACAAAAAACCCCTGTATTTTGCATAAAATCCGCAAAACAATAGACAGAATAGGCAAAACCATATTTTTCCCGGATGTTCTGAAACAAGCGGGAACTCATCCCCCCTCCCAGCATCACATCCATAAAGGCAAGGGAATACTTTCGCGGATCATTGCTACCAAACGTCCGGGTGCCGATGGCGAGGTGTGACTGTACCAGAAAGGGATGTTCGATGGTTTCATAGGATAACGGAGGTGTGAGTGCGGGCTCGTCACGGGATGGTTGACCGGAATCCAGTTCGGCGGTATGGTGGCGCACAAGGTTCACCAGCTGGTTGTGATCGATGTGACCGGCGGCGGCAAACACAATGCGATCCGGAGTATATTGGGATTGCAGATAGGACTGCAGATCATTGCGTGTAAAGGACAGGACTGTGTCTTCCTGGCCCAAAATAAAATATCCCAAAGGATGCTCCGGATAGAGATGCTGATAGAGATAATCCAGAGTCAATTCTTCGGGATCTTCATGTGCGTGACGAATTTCGGACAGGATCACGCCTTTTTCTCGTTCGATTTCGCCCTCGTCAAACATCGAATGCAACAACATGTCGCTGAGCACATCTACAGCCACTGGCAGATGCTCATTGAGCACAAAGGTGGAATAGAGGCTAATCTCCTTGCCGGTGGAGGCGTTCAGCTTGCCTCCCAAGGATTCCAGGCTGACAGCGATATCCATGGCATTGCGGTTGTGCGTGCCTTTGAACAGCATGTGCTCCAGAAAATGAGAGATGCCATTATTGTCGGCGGTTTCATTTCCGGATCCGGTCTTGATGTACATGCCAAGTGCAACCGATCGAAATCCCGGCATCCGCTGCGATATGACCCGTATGCCATTGTCCAGCTGCGTTTTGAGAATAGGTTCTGATACCATAAAACAACTTGACTCGATAAAAAGTGCCGGCGCGAATGTCTTCAGGCCGGCACACATGGTGTATCTCTTAACGTGAATTCTGGCTACGATCTTTGGGGGGTTCGAGCAAAGCCTTACGGCTCAGGTCGATCTTGCCATCCTCGACCTTGATCACCTTGACTTTGACCTCATCGCCGATATTGAGGACATCCTCCACCCTCTTGACGTGCTCGTGATCGATTGCCGAGATATGCAGCAGGCCTTCCTTGCCGGGAAGGATCTCCAGAAAGGCGCCGAATTTGAGAATCCGTTTGACCTTACCGGTATAGACGGTTCCCAGCTCCACTTCCTGGGTCATAGACTTTATAATTTCAGCTGCTTCCTCACTGGCCTGGGGTTCAACCGAAGCGATAGTCACCGTTCCGTCATCAGATATGTCGATGGTGGCACCGGTCTTGTCGATGATCTCGCGGATGGTCTTGCCGCCGGGTCCAATCACCGACCCGATAGAGTCGCTGGGAATCTTGAGTGTCATGATTCTCGGGGCGTAATCAGACAGTTCGGTTCTCGGTTCCGGCAGCACGGCATTCATCTTGCCGAGAACATACAAGCGTGCATCTTTGGCCCGTTGCAGGGCCTGTGCCATGATCTCCTGAGAGATCCCCTTGATCTTGATATCCATCTGAAACGCGGTGATACCGTCCTGGGTGCCTGCGACTTTGAAATCCATATCACCCATATGGTCCTCGTCGCCCAAAATATCGGTCAACACCACCACCTGATCCTCTTCCTTGATCAGTCCCATAGCAATGCCGGCCACCGGTGCTTTCACTGGTACTCCCGCGTCCATCAGGGACAGGGATCCGGCACAGACCGTGGCCATGGAGGACGAGCCATTGGATTCAAGAATATCGGATACGATGCGGATGGTATAGGGAAACACGTTACAGGAGGGAATCAGCGGCTTGAGCGCGCGTTCCGCCAGGTTGCCATGGCCGATTTCGCGACGGCTGGGTCCACGCACCGGTTTGGTTTCTCCGGTACAGAACGGTGGAAAGTTATAGTGCAGCATATAGGTCTTGAAAAATTCACCGGACAAACCTTCCACGCGCTGTTCGTCTACCTTGGTACCGAGGGTGGCGGCAGAAAGAGACTGGGTCTGTCCGCGAGTAAACAGCGCTGAGCCGTGTGCGCGCGGCAGGACGCCTACCTCGATGGAGATGTCCCGGATCTCGTCGGGTTTACGACCATCGAGACGGACCTGGTCTTTCAGAATCATCTCCCGGACCAGCTCTTTTTCGATATCGTGAATAATCTCGCCGATCACCTTTTCCTGCTCCGGATAGTCTTCTTCCAGAGCAGCGATGGTCTCATCCCGCACCGTCTTAAGGGCGGTATGACGGGAATCTTTTTCATTGTATTTCAGGGCTTCAAGGACCTTGTCCGTGGCCATGGATTCCACTTTTTCCACCAGAACGCTGATGTCTTCTTCTTCTGGAAGCTCCATCTTGGGCTGCTGTATGTCCGCGAGCATCTCTTTTTGCAGTGTGATCAATTTCTTGATCTCGTCATGACCAAAGGACAGCGCAGACAGCATGTCTTCTTCGGAGATCTCTTGTCCTTCACCTTCCACCATCAGGACCGACTCTTCCGACGCGGCGATTACCAGATCCAGCTCGCTTTGTTCTCTCTGTTCATAAGTAGGATTGGCGACAAACTCGCCCTGAATGCGCCCCACGCGAAGACCGGCGATGGGAGATTCAAAGGGAATATTCGACATGTTCAGGGCCAGAGACGCGCCGGTGATACCCAGCACATCGGCGTCGTTCTGTTTATCCGACGAAATGACCCAGACAAAAACCTGAGTCTCGTTGCGAAATTTTTTGGGGAACATGGGACGGATGGGTCTGTCGATCTGACGGGCATTGAGAATCTCCGTCTCGGTGGGTCGGGCCTCGCGTTTGAAAAATCCACCGGGGATCTTTCCCGCGGCATAGGCTTTTTCGCGAAAGTCGACCGTCAGCGGGAAAAAATCCAACCCCTCTTTGGGTTCGGAACTGGCAACCGCAGTGGCCAGTATCACGGTATCACCCATCTGTATCCAGGCGGATCCGTTGGCCTGTTTGGCCATTTTGCCTGTCTCGAGAATAAATGGCGTCCCGTTTACAATTCCTTCTTTTCTGTGAATCATTTTACCTCCGTATCTCAGCTCTCCGGTCGATTCCGTCGACCGGTCCGAGCTCTCCCATTATTGTTCTGTGGAGGAGGCCGTCTGACTGGTCATAATCAAGTCATCCGGTGTCGGTGTGAGCTTTTCCATGATTGATTTGTTCAGGGATACAATCGTATCCAATTGATTGCTCCGGGCATAGATGTGATCATCAGTCTGATCACCCAGCTCCAGTTTCAGCAACTTGATCGAGTCGCGGTACAACTGTACGGTGGCCCGGGGCACATCGAGTCCATAACGTGCATCAGAGCCAGAATGAAAGGCCTCGGCAGAGGCGCTGGTGATAGCAGACAGCATCGAACGGACACGCCAATTTCGGGCTTTCAAACTGTCCCCCTCTTGCGTTGTCATCCATTGATCGGATGGGGTTTTCCACAACTCGATATGATGATCCGGTGTGTCCAGTTCGATTCGGTTGACCTCGCTTTGATTAAGCGATGTCACAGACTTTTCCCGGAGTTCAAAGGTCGTCACATCAAAGGTGTGCACGAAACTGCTGTCCACGCGAAACACCGGCTCACGATTCAGGTTTCGGGCATAGTATTGAGTCTCGATGGCATCGCCGATTTCCAGCGTCTGCACGGAATCCGGTCCGCTCAACTCGACCTGTATCTCGGTCCGGGCACGCCGTCCCAATCCATAGGATGACAGTGATTGTGGAGACTCGGTGACAAAAGACTTTGCCCGGGTTGTAGACAGAGAGGAGATCATCGACCGGATTTTGGTGTCATCGGCGTCCGCCTGCAATGGGCGTTCCAGCCACCAGTCGGCACCTCTCTTTTCTAGCGCAAACGTTCCCCCTCTCGTCTTAACGGTCAGACCTGTGACCGATGTGGTCTCGATTTCCATTACGTTTTTAAACCGCAGTTCAAAGACAGATTTTTGGGCCTCACGCTGCAGGGATGTGGAGGACAGGAATACTTTGGGAGATCCCTCTTTGCGGGCAAAGACATTGCCGCCGGTGGGTGTCTTGTCGCCGAGATATATCGTCTCCTGCCCGGCCGGACCAATCACCGTAACCGTTTCCCGTTGGGGATCGAGGCCATAGGTTCCGTAACGGCTGGAATCGGAAGAGATCACCCGTTCCATCTTTGCGTCATCAAGCTGGTTCAGCAGATTTTTCACAGCGGATGGATCCGCCTTGGTATCTACAGGTTCTACAAGACTCCAGTCCCCTTCCCGACGCGTCAGGTGAATCCCCGAAGGCTCGATCATAATCTCCATCACGTTGTCAGTGGACTGTTGAA
>CAYPUH010000106.1:0-5916 GCA_964413725.1 uncultured Cytophagia bacterium | reverse complement strand
GAGCAACACCAGTGAAACCACTCCGACGGCAAAAAGCAAGGCCAGTATAAGAGTTGTCTTGACGTTCATGATCTTCCTCTTTGTTCCAATCGGTGTCTGTTGGTGTTTCGGTCATAGTGAAAAATAGCACTTTTCCCGCACATACACAATAGGGCTTTCAGAGTGAAAGCCCTATCGGGTGTCGTTATTTCTTTCGTTTTCTATATACGACAATTCCGGTGACAAAGATCAGTGCCGGCAGCATCAACACGCCGACATAGAGAATCACCCGGGATTGTTTTTGAGTCAGGGTCAGGCGACGATCCTCCGGATCCCGCGGACGGACCGAGATCAGGTCTTCTTCCTCTGCAAGCCAGCTGATGGTATTCAGGAACAGATCGCTGTTGCCCTGGGAATTGATATATCCATTGGTGCAAAAATCCGAATCGCCAAACACCGCGATACGAACCGGCGGTTTGCCCGCCGCAGCCGCACGCTTGGCCACGGTGAGGATCGAAATGGGACCCTGGGTGTCCTGTCCGGGATCAAAGCGGACTTTGCCTCCCTGTCCCAACTCACTGGTCTCACCCCAGCTGCGCTGATGGGTGGTCGCCAATTCGGTCACGGTGTACTCTTCCGGAACGGTGTTGGTCTTACTCACCGACCGGGCATAGTTGAAAAAGGTCATGACCGAAAAATCCTGCGTGATGGGATGGTTGGCATAATTGGACACGATGGGCATCACCGGACCGGCACCGAAGAGCTGCCCGATACCGGAAGCATCGATCACCACATTATCGCCGACGGTGATACCGTACGGGTTCAAAAATTCATCATAGCTGGCCGGGGATTCTGGATCCAGCATCATCAAAAGCGTCCCGCCATTGTCCAGATAGGATTCGATTTTGGTTTTTTCGATGGGAAACAGATCGGTACGGGGTCCGACAATAGCCAGCACCGTCGCCGCCCGGGGTATGGAGTCCTGTCCCAGTTCGGTCAGGTTGATCTGATCCACATCATAATTTTCATCCTGAATGCTCTGTTTGGCCGTGGCCAGTCCCTGACCTCCCGGCTCATCCAGAGCGCGTTCGCCATGTCCGGTGGTAAAAAAGATGGTTTTAACCCCTTCGCGCGTCACCTTGATCATGGCATTCGTGAGCGCTTCCTCGGTGGGTTGTTCTACCTTTTCAATTCGTCCCAGACTTTCGACGACAATCGTCCCGTATTGTTGAATTTTGTATTGTTTGGCCAGACCGGGTTCCTTGTCAGGATCGATCAGTTGATATGAAAATCTCGGTGAGATATTTTCATACTCGATGAACAACTGTTCTGCCTGTCGGCCTTCACCACTCTTGAAAAAGGCGATGGCATTGACCTCACGGTCCAGACCGCTGAGAACGCTTTTGGTTTGCGGTGCCAGACTGAACTGTTTGGCCGCCGTCGTGTCCATACGCCAATTAAATCGGGTGAACAGGACGTTGACCACGATTAAGATGCCAAGTACGAACACGATCATCAGGGCAGCATTGCTGCTGAATTTTCCGCTCTTGCTGGTAAATCCGGTCCTGATCTTGTCCAGATTCAAAAATAGGTAAAGCAACAGCAGGATACCGCCACCGATCAACAAAACGGTCGAGATCGTGGTCAGAATTGAGTTGATGGAATAGTTGATCAATCCAATCAAGAGTACGGTCAGGCCGATAATTCCAATTAGGTTGCTATGTTTTTTCATTGTCGTCCCCTCCATCTAGCAGACTCGATCGAAATGTAGGACAGGAATAATCCCATGGTGATGAAACTGAGGTAGAAAATAACATGTTTGCTATCGAGAACGCCCTTGGCAAAATCTTCAAAATGTTCAATCAGGGAGAACCCTTGCAACAACTGCCCCAGTTTTGGGTCGACAAATCCGGATAACCATCCGATCGACCAGAAAAACAGAATGAACGCCACCGTGCTGACCGCGGCGATGATCTGGTTATCGGTCAGGGTTGAAAAAAACACACCAAAGGACACATAGGTCAAGCCCAGTAGGAACAGACCCAGGTATCCGGTGAGGATCTGCCCGGTTTCGGGGTTACCAAAGATAAAGAGCAGAATCATATAAACGAACGTGCAGACCAGCATGATCAAATAGAGTGCGGCACCGGCCGTAAACTTGCCCAGGACAGTCTGGAAATTGGATACCGGTGAGGTCTGTAACAGTTCGATGGTGCCCGTCTTCATCTCATCCGAGAACAGTCGCATGGTGATCAGCGGAATAAAAAAGAGAGCGAACAAACTGATATTGTGAAAAATGGGTCGGATCGCCATCATATTCACATTCAGCTTTGGCGGTCCCATCTGATACATCTGCGCCTGCATATCTGCGCGCATACAGATTTGTACAAAGTTGGAGACAATCAGATAAAAGAACACACCTGATACGAGCAGAAACAATCCGATCACCACATAAGCGATAGGAGAAGAAAAATATGATTTAAGTTCCCGTGTAAAAATAGCCCAAAAGTTTCTCATTGAACGGTGCCCTCCTCTTTTGTGGTTACGTGCAGGAAGACATCCTCCAGGCTTACGCTTTCGGACGAAAGCTCAAAGAGGTTCCATCCATTGTTTACAACGACAGTTGCCACAGCAGGAGTAATTTCATCTTCGGAATCACTGGTCAAGGAAAACAGCGTGGGAGAGGATTCATTTCCCTTTTCGACAAGTTCTACGGTTTGAATCAAGTCCAGCTGCGAGAGTTTTTCACGTACAGCCTCTTCCGGTCCGGAGACCGCCAGCCGCACTCGTTGTCCACCTGTGAGCGTGCGCGTCAGGTTGGTCGGTGTATCCTCGGCAACCACCGTCCCCTTGTTGATAATCACGACCCGTTCACAGGTCATGCTCACCTCGGGCAAAATGTGGGTGCTCAGAATGACCGTATGATCACCAGCCAGAGTTTTGATCAATTCGCGAACTTCGATAATCTGCTTGGGATCGAGGCCCACGGTGGGCTCGTCCAGAATCAACACCGGCGGATTGTGCACCAATGCCTGTGCCAGTCCCACTCGTTGTTTGTATCCCTTTGACAGGGTCTTGATCACTCGTCCTGCAACGTCAGTGGTGTCGGTTTTCTCCAGGGCGTCGGATACCGCACGTTTGCGATCGCCTGGTTCCACACCTTTGATCGTGGCAACAAAGTTTAAAAAGTCGTCAACCTTCATCTCTTGATAGAGAGGTGGGTTTTCCGGCAAGTATCCTATGCGTTTTCTCACCTCCATAGGATCTTCCATAACGTCATAACCGGCAATCGTAGCCGTACCGCTGGTAGCCGGCAAAAACGTGGTCAAAATACGCATGGTCGTCGTCTTTCCGGCGGCGTTCGGCCCCAGGAATCCCAGGATCTCTCCTTTTTCAACCTGGAAACTGACATCGTCCACAGCTTTCAATGCACCGAAATACCGCGAAACCTGTTGCACTTGTATCATCAGACTCTCCTCCTGAATAGGTTCTCTGCATCGTCACCTGATTCGATACAAAGGCGCATCGTGTTTAGCGTCTGATTCCCAGTTCCTTGATCAGGGATCGGTACTTTTCAATATCATTCATTTTCAGATACTCTAAAAGTCGTTTGCGCTGACCGACCAGTTTCAGCAACCCCCGACGGGAGTGGAAATCAGTGGGATGACTTTTAAAATGTGAGGTCAGATCTTTGATCCGTTCTGTCAACAACGCGACCTGAACCTCGGTCCGTCCGGTATCCGTGTCGGATTTTCCGTATGTCTTGACAACGGATTGTTTTCGTTCTTTGTCAATCGTCATTCAAAACCTCCGAGATGTTTCGTTTTTAACAGTGTTCTACTGTCCTGAATATCCTGTTTGATCTGTTCGATCAGCGACTTGGTAGAGTCAAACTGCTGGTCGCCACGAACGAAATTTAAAAATAAAATATTGACGTCCTGACCATACAACTGGCCGTCAAAATCCAGCACATGAACCTCGACAACCTTTTGTGACAACCGAAATGTTGGACGATACCCGATATAGGTCACGGCATCGTACACCCTTTCCCCCACGGAGAGTCTGCTGGTGTAGATACCGGGCTGAGGTATCAGTTTGTACCGATTATAAGGCCTGATGTTTGCCGTGGGAAACCCTAGATTTTTACCGCGGCCATCTCCCTGAACCACCTTTCCCTGGAGGGTGTAGGGTCGACCCAGCAGCCGATTCGCCTGTTCCACCTCTCCCGCATTCAGCAACGTTCGAATCGCGGTACTGCTGATAACGGTATCCGAGAGCGTGATGGGTTCGACCACGGAAATATCAAATCCATACTCCAGGCTCAGCGTTTCCAGCACCTTCTGATTGCCCCGACGTGCGCGGCCAAAGCCGTGATCGTGTCCGATGATCATATGTTTCATGTTCAGCCGTCCCAGCAACACCGAGCGAACAAACTGTTCCGGCTCCATCGTGGCAAAGGCAGGTGTAAAGCTGGCCACAATGAGCCGATCCAGACCAGTCCTGCCGAGCACCTCGATCTTTTCATCGATCGTGGTCAAAAGGTGTATGGGAGCACGGTCCTCTTTACCAAGAACCAGTTGAGGATGGGGTTCAAACGTGAAAAGAGCAGAATCATGGCCGGTTTCACGGGCACGATTCACCACATTGTTGATGATCTGTAAATGCCCACGATGGATACCATCAAACGTACCCAATGTAAGTATCGTTCCGGTGTCTATCGTGGTGTCCTCAATATCCCAGAATATCTTCATCCGTTACGATATCCCATCCGCTCGTCGAACGCCTCCCGTGTCAGTTGAGGCAACCGAATCGATTCCCGGATGCCATGCTCTCCGATACGGGTGCGGGTCAGGGTCTGTACATATCCGACGGTATCCAAGGCCTTGGCCACATCCCGCGCCAGAGAACGGATATAGGTCCCTTTTGAACACGTCACCCGGATAGTTATATACGACAGATCCCACTTTAAAAGTTCCAACTCGAAGATAATAATTTCTCGTTCCGACAGCTCAACATCCCGGCCTTTTCGTGCCAGATGATAGGCGCGCTGTCCGTTGATCTTGACGGCGGAGAATTGCGGCGGTGTTTGCTTGATTCGACCGGTGAACGAAGACAGAACCGAACGCAGATGCGCTTCATCCCACCCGGGCACCGGTGCGGTCCGGATGATATTGCCCGTCACATCCAGGGTATCGGTTTCCATTCCCAAGCACAACTCTGCAACATATTCTTTCTCTTCCTCCATGAGCAACGGCACGCGCTTGGTCGCTTTACCCACACAAACCAGCAACACACCGTTGGCAAAAGGATCCAGCGTCCCCGCATGCCCCACTTTGCCGTTTGTCAATCGTCTGATCCACCGGATGACATCAAAGGATGTCCATCCTACGGGTTTGTGACAATTCAGTATGGCGTCAACGGGTTTCTCTTGCGATGTCATAAGTGTCCGGATGGTCTTGCGTTCTACTTTTCCTCATGGATCTTTCGCAGTAACGATTCGATATGATCGGCATATTCGCCCGAATCGTCATAGATGAACTGCAACTCCGGAACATAGCGCAATTTGATCCGTTTTCCGATCTCGACGCGCAAAAACGCACCGGCCCGTTCAAGAGCGGCGGCGGCCAGCTCCTTATCCTTCATCACACTATAGTAAATCTTGGCATATCGCAGGTCGGGACTCATCTGGGCCTTGGTGATGGTTACCATATTCAGATCCGGATCCTTGACGTCCCGTACCAAAAGGTTGCCGATCTCCTGCTTGATCTGTTCGGCGACCCTCTCTTTGCGTGTATGACTCATACAACTCTTTCTGTTTGCGGCTCAAAACACTTCATAAATATGATCGATCACCTGGGCCTGGCCTTGCTGCTCCACAAACTCGAGTATGCGGTTGATCGCTGTATCCAGAATCTTGCGCTCGTTGGAGACCATAGC
>CAYPUH010000105.1:0-13532 GCA_964413725.1 uncultured Cytophagia bacterium | reverse complement strand
GCATGGCACCGCTGGCCGTGATGATGCCCCCGAAGCTAAACCGTTCATCCACCAGTTCCCGCAGCCTGCGGTTTTCCGATACCAGTTGTTTGTGCTCCTGCAGCTTTTTAACCACCCGTTCCACGTGTTCCAGATCGATGGGTTTGGTTAGGAAATCCGCTGCTCCTTCCTTCATTGCCCTGGTTGCAGCTTCGATGCTACCATAAGCGGTCATCAACACCACCTGGATATCCGGGTTGAGAGTCTTGGTCTCGGTCAACACCTGTTCTCCATCCATCTCCGGCATGCGAAGGTCGGTGAGGATCAAATCGATGGTGTGATCCCGGACCCTCCCGAGCGCCTCTGCTCCCGAAGCGGCTGTATAGATAGAATATCCACGTTTTTTCAAAAACCCGGCCAGGGTCTCGCGCTGAGAGTCTTCATCATCCACGACGAGTATGCTATATGACCTCATACCGACTCCTTTGGAAATACAAGGGTAAAAGTGGTTCCTTGTCCCGGCGTGCTGTCAACCTCTAGGGTGCCTTTGTGCTGGGAAACAATCTGTTGTACGATACTGAGCCCGACACCGGTTCCCTCCTTTTTGCTGGTATAATAAAGATTGAAAATTCGGTTCAGCTGATCCGCATCCATACCCTTGCCATTATCACTCACCGTCATCTCAAAAGAAACAGTCCGATCCTTACAACGAACCTCCACACGGCCATGCTCCGGAGTGGCTTCGATAGCATTTCGTATCAGATTGATCAGGACCTGTTTCATCTTTGCCGTATCACACAAAAGGCGTACACCGTCCGGACAGTCAGCTACGAGATCGACACCGGCGGCGTTGGCCTGGGTCGTCAACAACGTGACCACCTCGGACACCAGACCCGTCATCTCGATTCCCTCGCGCTCCAGGGACGCGGGCCGGGCAAACTGAAGGAATTGCTGGATAATCGAGCTTATGCGCTGCGTTTCAGTCACAATAACAGTGGCCAGACGCTGATATTCCGCTTCATCCTCCTGGGGGTGGAACTCGCTCTTGAACCTCTGTGCAATCATACTGATCGCGTTGAGTGGATTGCGGATTTCATGCGCCACACCTGATGCCAGATGTCCCATGGCAGTGAGCTGATCCCGTCGACGAAGGTTTTCCTCCAGTCGTTTTTGATCGGTTATATCCGTCATCACCACAAAGGACGTCTCGATGTGACCGTCAGAATCGGTTAAAAAGGCGATACTCATCAACACCACCCGGTCCCGGTCTCCGGCGGGAAGATGTTCCTGACGACCCTGAACCGGCTCCCGCGTTTTTTCTGCCTGCAGGAGATGAGGATAAAGATCCGGAACCATCTGATCACAGGGAGCTCCGATGACGGTATTCGAATCGGTTCGAAACAATGCTTCCGCTGCAGGATTGAATAGCGTCACACGGTGATTCCGGTCCATGGCCACCACCGCGTCGGTCATTTGATCCAAAATACTGCCAGTATAGGTTTCGATACGCCGATACGCCCGCATCAGATCCCGGTATTGTTGCGTTCCCAGCACACCGTTTCCAACCACCACACCGATAATCAGTAACAACAATGACGTCAAAACCACTCTTTGTTCCGCAGACTGTATGGCTGATGTGAGAAGATCCGTATTTAGCCCCAATCGCAGCAATCCCTGTAGCTCACCTCCGAGTCTTAGGGGTTTGACCAATTCAAACACCTGCTCATCCTCAAAGGTATAAAGCCGGGAACGAGAGGCGCTGAGCGTCACCGCCTGCCGCAAAAAGGGATCGCCCGCAAACGATGTAACGCGGCTGACATTGGCTGAAGCCATGAGCACCTGCACGGAATCCTGCAGCAACACATAGCGAACACCCTCGGTTTCACCAATATCCCGCAACAGCTTTCCCGCACCGATCTGCTGGCGGAATTCGAGCATAGCCTCCGCCTCGATATTGAGAACAATGAGCCCCCCATGCCGCCGCCGTTTGGCCACCGCATACCGCTGTCCCGCCCCGAACCGGCCTTGCAGAAATCCCAGAATCCACTCGCCGCTATCATCACCCAGCAGCTGTTCGATATGCCGGCTTTCACGATCGTCACGGGCTTGCTCCCGCATCATCGGAGCGTTGGTCATCACACGGTTTCCAGACGCATCATAGACATTGACCCGGTGTACACCGATTTCCGCTGCCAGAACCTCGATTCGATCCGCGGTCAAACCACCCCGGGCATCCAGCTCTTCCAAAAGACGCACACTGGTGAGCAGCCGTTCGGCAACCGCGGACTCGACCAGTTCGAAAGAGTTGGCAGCGTTGACAATCGACTTTTGTACCGAGGCCATCATGGACTGACCCTGCTCCTCAAGCGTTTGCAGCAATTCCTGTCGCGTGCTGCGCACATCCAGTATCGCCGAGATCAACAACAAGGCCGCTAAAATAACAGTCAACAGCCAGACGGTCCGCGACGGTAATAACCGTCGCCGCGGCAGAGGGCTCTCCTGTAATGACCCAACAGTGTGGGTATGTCGTGAGCTCATAGATATCTTTATTCCCGAAATGTTCCCTTATCGTTCGACCATATGGTCGATTGTGATGACGAAATGGTCGAACCAATCCATCGACCACATTTGAGTGATTTTTTTAATAATATGATTTTCTTGCATTTAATGCAACCTCTATTCTTTCTCGACTTTTGGCATGCAAGTTGTAGGCCAAAAGAATAGAGGATAGACAAACGGTCCTGGATGATCGTGGGAAAATACGGGCTGATTGGAATTTATAAAGTCATCAAAAACGGAGCATGTCATGTATAAACTTCTTTTTTTGGCAATGCTGTTCGGTGCAGGAGGGTGGGCACAGACCCCCTCAACCTCCCCTTCAGAGGCCAAACAAAAAGTCTCTGGCATCAAAACAATCGCTCCTATCGATTCGGGTGCCGATCCGTCCGATTCCACGCTCAACTGGATATCCCTGCCGGACAGCATGGCAACACTCTCTGGCGATTCGCTGACCCTGCACCACAGGAACCGGGAACAAAACCGGAAACACTTTCATGGCTTTGTGGATGAGGATGGCGACGGGATCAACGACCAACTGATGGATCGCAGCGGAATGCGACGGGGACGTGGACAGTGGGCAGATCCCAAAGAGTGCCTGAAAGGCGGATTCATCGATCCCAAGCGGGAACAGAGCCGCGGCGCGTCTCAATCCCCCGAGTCTGCACAGAAAAGACATCGCGGCAGCAAAGGGAAAGGTCAGAAATAAGCAATTCATCGTCATCATCATAACGGACGGGATGCCTTCCCAGATGCGGCATGCCTCCAGGGAGCGGTTTATGAAAATTGGATTGATAGGTCTCGTACTCTTGTGGAGCACTGTTTCATACGGTCAAATCCATCTCAAAACAGAGCTCTATGGCGGGATGACGGACCGTGCGTTTCCCACCATCAATGGAGAACCCGAACAATATACCTCTCTCTCCACCACCCTGCACCGGGACTGGATGAACAATCAGAATGGGATGCGCCTGAGCTATGAAGGCAATTTAACCATCTACCGTCAGATCACAGAACGACAATACCACAATCACAATCTGGGTATCCAGACCTATCACCTCTTCAATGACCGGTCCAGACTCGATGCCGGTATCTCGGGCGATCGTCTGTTTCGCACCGGTGCCTATGAATGGACCGAACGGCATAGCTGGACGGCTTTTCTGCGCCTGAAACACCTGATATCCGACCAGGTCTACCTCTATCTGGGAAGCGCTTTGGACAGAACACAGTATCACGAACTCTCGCCCTTTTCCAATGATCAGGGATCGCTTTATCTTCGGCTGAGCAGATTTTTTAACTCGGGAACCACCCTCATCGGTGAAACCAACTGGCTGTTCAAATCCTATCAGCCCGAACAGTCCGTCACCCTGCCGGAAGGATTTGGGGAAATTATAACCGTCGGCTCGGGATCGGCGCAACAGCTGGTCACAATGGTCCGGCTGGCACAGTCTCTGGGCACCCGAACCGGCATCAGTCTGGAAACCCTCTATCGCCATAACCTCACATCCATGTCCCGCTATATGGGCTCCACCTCCGGTATCTTTTATTCGGATGATATGCTGTTCGATGATATCTTTGGCTATAACAGTCTTGAAAACACCCTGACATTGAAAACCCGGCTTTCGGGCGGATTCAATATCTCCGCCTCAACAGGCTATAAGGACAAATCCTATCAATTGCGTCAAGCCCTCGACCTCAGTGGAAATCCCTTTGAGGATGGCCGTTTGCGTTCGGATCAGAGAATGACCGTGAACCTGACCCTCAGCAAAGCCCTAACCCTTGCAGAATCGCTCTATCCCCTCACCTTATCTCTGTATACCGGATGGGTGGATAATCGCTCCAACGATCCCTATTATGGCTATTCAAGCACCTCTTTCGCGTTTGCCATTTCTTCAGGGTTCTAAAGCCCATACTCGTCGGACAGACCCCGGGATGTCGCATTCTGCGGCAGTCCGGTATTTTTTCGATCCTGCAGAAATCCTTCATTGATCCACAATGTTTAATACTTAAACCCCGCTGTTTGTGTCATACGCATCGGTCATAGACATGCGGACATGAAACCGCTACGCACCTGTTCCAGTCATGCTTGAAAGGAGTGTTTCATGACAGCTGTACGGTTCCTGATGATCGGTCTGATGCTCGTTATATTGACCACATCCCTGCTGTCAGCTGTAAGTGTGGGCGATGAGGCACCCAATTTTACGCTTACAGATACAGACGGCAACACCTTTACCCTGTCCGATCAACAGGGCAAAGTGGTGTTGCTCTTTTTTATGGGATATACTTGAGCATCCTGTGTTGTGGAGGCTCCACAACTGGAAACAAATATACACAAAGTCTATGCGGATTTGGGAGTTAAAGTGGTGGGTGTAGAAATCTACAACGGTACCCCCTCTACCATCAACTCTCAGTTTATCTCGCTCACAAACATCACCTTCCCGATTCTCACGTATGGTAACGCCATCTCACAACTCTATGGCATGAACTCCAGCAATTTTGTTGTGGTGGGAATCGATGGTAACATCAAATCCATTTTACGATATTACGACGAGAGGGCCATCAAGCGGGAACTGGATAGTCTTACCCGTACTCCGGGAGAAAAACCCAAATTTCAACCCGATGTGTTTACTCTGCATGAAAATGTTCCGAATCCGTTTAATCCGCAGACCCGAATCGAATACGAGATCGTCCTGGATGCTCCCGACGCTGTAGAGTTGGCCGTTTTTGACATTCAGGGACGCCGGGTGATCACACTGGTGGACCGGGAACAAAAAAGTGGATTCTATGAGGCCGTCTGGGATGGGCGGACGACGAGGGGAGATGTGGCGCCCAGCGGCCTCTATTTTTACCGGTTGACCGTTGCGAACCGTCAGGAGACTAAAACCATGCTTCTGCTCCGGTAGACCGATCTCCTCAAGGAACAATAGTTTTATACAGGCAGTCATAAAGCCGGCAATAACCCGAGAGAGGCAGGCACAGGCCGACAAAAGCAAAGAGGTGAATGAATGGCACGTTACAGTATCATCTTACTCTTATTGTGTTTCAGCCTAGACACCCCGGCCCGAACGCTCGAGAAAGACTTTACGCTTCAGACTCCGGAGGGAGACTCCATTCAGCTCCGGACCCTGTTACAAAAGGGACCGGTCTTGCTCGATTTCTGGGCCACCTGGTGTAAACCGTGCCTCAAAAGCCTGCCCAGACTGGATGATCTCTATCGGGAATATCGTGAACAGGGATTTTCGGTTCTGGCGGTGAATGTAGATGGTCCCCGCAGTCTCGCCAAAGTGAACCCCATGATACACTCGCTGGATCTATCCGTCCCCGTGGTCCTGGATACCGACCGCAAAGTGGTTCGATTGTATCAGATATCCGGTTTTCCCACATCGATATTGTTGAATTCGCAGGGTAAAAAAATCACCACCGTTCGGGGCTATCACCCCGGCGACACACGTGTGATTCGGAAACACGTACAATCTCTGCTGGAACGGGAATAATGGTTAAGCACCTGATTCTGATCTTGCTCTTCGCCGGCCTGGTGTTCTCCCAGGAGATGTCCCTCACGGCTCTCACCGAGGCCAGAAACGGATCTCTGAGCGATCAGGAACCATCCGCGCGGGGATTCTATTCACAAATCGATATCACAGGACGATACCGGGGATTCGAGGCCGGGATACGCCTGGAAGGATTCGAATCATCAACGGATATCCGTTCCTACACACATGTGGCCCAGCGTTATGTACAGGGGTCAATGGGACCGTTTTCGGCACGAGCGGGACACTTTTTTGCGACATTGGGACGTGGCCTGTTGCTCCGCGCCTTCGAGTTGCCCAATGTCATTTTCGAACACAGTCAGTTTCGCCGGCGCTATGCGTATTACCGCGACATCGACGGCATCAAGGTAACCGGTCGGTGGAACAGAGTACAGGTTACTGCTCTTACAGGGGCCGTTCTCGATAATACCTTTCCACCCGAACTGACCGGCATCGACCGTCGCTCTGACCGAGTGACAGGTGGGGAGTTGCGCGTGCGCCCCCTCCAGAGCATTGCCCTTGGAGGAGCCTATCTGAACCGAGATCCTGAGGGCCAGACCCGACAGGATTTTGTTTCCGTGTTTACCAATCTTTCGCTTTATCATTGGCTTCGATCCGCGGGATTGACCGACCTCTCCCTTTCCGTGTATGCCGAGCATGCGCGCGGTCAGAGCACGGCCGCTTCATTTTTCACACTCTCCGACCGCCAACCACACGCCACCACAGTGGCCGTATCCGGCTATTGGCAACAACTGGGGTTCAGTGTCGAATGGAAAGAGTACCGGGATTTCGAGAATCGCGTCAATCTGCCTCCCATCGGATACCGGGAACACACACCCTATCTTCTCAACCGGCTGTCGCGGGAACTGTTGGCACAAAACGAAGAGGGTATCCAGGCCGAGGTCTCCTGGCGTCCAACTCACGCTCTGTTTCTCATCGCCAACCACAGTCGCGCCGACAATCCTTTCGGGTTCCGTACCTTTGAATTCAGAGACACATACCTGGAACTCAACTGGAATGCCACAGAGTCGGTGGACCTGAAAGGGTTTGTGGATCAGACCCGGGACGATCAAAAAAGCCACAAAGATCGCAAAAGCGCCGGACTCTCGGGGGACTGGGCGTTTGGCGGTCTCTGGGCCCTGGGATTCGATGTCCAATACCAGCGCGTCGAGCGGTCTTTTGTCCTGGATGGACAGCGCGACTTTGACAATTCATTTTTATCCCTTACCCTTTCCAGAGCGACGCTCGGTTCGGTCTCTGTCGCAGCAGACCGGTCCACCGACCGTCTGGATACCGACGATCCCAGCACACCGGAGGTCATGGAACCCTTTGCTAAACTCTGGCTTCATACCACCATCACCTGGCACCTCAACACCTCTCATCAGTTCAGCCTGTTTGCTGGAGAACGACGGGGAGGTCTGATCTGTCTTTCCGGCTCCTGCTTTGAGGTGCTGCCCTTTTCCGGAATAGAACTTCGCTGGACAGCCACCCTTTAATCCCACCGGAAATTCCCCGAACCGAACCACATCGTTTCACGCTGCCGATCTCTTGCATGAGCAACAGGAGTCATTCATTTTTCTTTCATTTTTACGTTTCAGCCTGTAAGTTTAAATAGATAGTCAGGAGCAGCAGTGTGCCGTCGTCAGACGGGATACCACTGATAGTGGAGGTTACGGATGAAAAGAGGAGTCGTAGTGTTTTTTGTACTCTTGGCTGCAGGATGGAGCTGTTCCAGCCCGGAACCAAATCCAGACCGGATTCAACTGTCTCAACCCCGCCTGTCCAGCGACCTGTCGGTAGAATCCGCATTGCAGACACGCCGATCGGTTCGCCGGTTTACAGAGGATCCGATACAGATGTCACAGATTTCACAACTCGTGTGGGCAGCACAGGGGATAACCCGCAAGCAGGATCATCTACGTAGAGGAGGATTTCGCACCGCCCCCTCTGCAGGCGCTCTCTATCCGCTTGAATTCTACGTGGTAGCCGGAGAGGATGGCACTCTGCCTGCCGGAATCTACCACTATCATCCGTTAGAGCACAGTCTGGAATCCGTTAGATCCGGGGATTATCGGAAAAAGCTGGCAACCGCTGCACTGGGACAACAGTGGGTCGAAGACGCCCCTCTGGCGATCATCGTCACCGGAATACCGGAGCGAACCGCCGGGAAATATGGTAAACGAGCACTGCGCTATGTTCATATGGAATGCGGTGCCGCATGCCAGAATATCTATCTGCAGGTAGAGACCCTGGAGTTGGGTACCGTGTTGGTTGGAGCCTTTCAGGACGATCGTGTCGCCACTCTAATCGATCTCCAGCCGGGAGAGATTCCCCTGGCCATCATGCCGGTGGGCGTTCCAGAACCCGGTCAAAACAAATGAACCCGGTTTTGAAACAAAAGGATAGATTATTATGGAAAAACCACAGAAACCCAAACGAGCCATAGGACTGGGCGTTTTACAGCTGTTTATCGGTATTGGAGCCGTGGTCGGAGGCGTCGGATTGATCAACGATCCCAGCGGCGCGTCGTTGGGTATGTCATTGTCATGGTTGAAGGATACTCCCTTTACCGACTATGCCATACCGGGCTGGGTGCTGTTTTCGATCAACGGCGTTGTGACGTGTGTGGCGGGAATTATCTCATTGTTGCGGTTCAGGGTGGCTGGTAAACTGGCGGTGGTCCTCGGAACGTTTCTGATCCTGTGGATCATCGCACAGGTGGGATGGCTCGGGCTGCTTTCGGCATTGCAGCCCCTGTATGCCACCCTTGGAGTGGTGGAAGTCATTCTTGGCGCTCAGGCAGACGGCAGAATTGGAAAAATCAGCTAAAAAAGTCCAAGGCTCGTAAATGGTTTCATAGGTTGAATCACAACCCTGACAGATAAGCACACGACAGAATCAACTCCCACCACCAAAGGATGAATAGAGAAAAAAAAGAATTGCGCCAAATGAATAAAATCAGCACATTTAAATTCCTATCTTTATTGTCTAATTACAAAAGCACACGGTGTTAACAAACACAGGAGGGAAACATGGCAACTGCACGGTCGATTCGTTTGATTCTGGGTTTCAGCCTCATGGTGATGTTCTTGTTGGTTGCATGCAGTGACCAGCAACAGGAACAGATTCAAGAGGAAAAAGCAAAGCTGGAAAACCGCCTCCAGACCTCTATCGATGACATGAATCAGGAAATCAATGATCTGCAGAGTCGAATCGAGGAGAGCAGGGAAAAATCGAGACAGGAACTGGAGCAGGAGCTGGAAAAGGTAAAAGAGGCTCGGGATCAAACACAGGAACAGCTGGAAACTCTAAAAAGCAGCGGCGAAGAAAACTGGGAAAAAGTAAAACAAGAGACGCAAAACTGGCTCGAAAAAGCCCGGGAAAAGAGTGAGGAGATAAAGGAAGAAATGTCCAGCTAGACTCTTGCAGATTGGAACGACAGAAGCTGTTTTTGCCGCAACACTCTGCGTCCCTCCCGGTGCCGGGAGGGACGCAGAGTGAATACCCGATTCACCCTGCTCTGAAACCCGTCTCCACGGGATTGTCAACACAAGCTTGATCGAATCGAGGATACGGATGAGATTTCTGACCCTGATGCTGTTATGGGCCATCTTGTTGGTCATCTTTTGGCCGCTGGCACTATTCATTTTGCTGCTCTGGCCGTTTCTCTGGCTGTTGTCCATTCCCTTTCGCATTGTCGGCAGTCTCATGGAAGCACTCCTGGCGCTGGTCAAGGCGATTCTCTTTCTTCCAGCCCGCATTTTAGGGTATCGCGAATAGTAACGCAGAATCAAGTTGTCAGCCCTATAAAATGCCTGCGAACCTCACCTCCATCCTGCCTGGCTGTCATGGGCATATAGCAGCCGTGCCTGCAACCTCGCTGCTAAAAGAGCGAATGTCACAACAAAAAACCATCTACGCAGCTGTCAAAACGCAAACGGGAAAATGGATTCTCCATCCGTCGTACCCGATATACTGCATGGTTACCGGCAATTGAAATTGGAATTTTAAAAACTATTTTGTATTCTAAAAAGTCGGATTCACGATCGACCCGATTGCCAACAGTACGGTGCAGGATCGGAAAAACAAATAGAATTCAGCACTCTAGCTGTGTTGTAAACGCCAGACAAGGGAATGACATGGAACCGGTTGCACACGAGTTTGCACTGGTATTGACCATCGGCGTTTTGATTGCCGTTTCATTGCTGATGAAAACAGTGCTCAACGCGATTCGTATTCCGGCCCTGCTGGGCTGGCTCTTCCTGGGTGTTGCTCTTGGTGCGCTCTCTCGCAACACGGACGTTCTGGGCAGCGGAGAGCTCCACGTGATCACCTTTCTCGGCAAAATCGGTGTGATCGTCCTGTTGTTCCGGATTGGCCTGGAGAGCAAGATCGGCAGTCTCTTGCAACAACTGGGAAAGGCGAGTTTCATCTGGGCAGGCAACGTGATCGTGAGTGGCTTGGCCGGTTATGCGGTGGCGCGCTGGATCCTTGATCTATCTGGTATCATCTCTCTGGTTGTGGCCATTGCCCTCACTGCAACCAGTGTGGGGGTGAGTGTACAATTCTGGGAACAGGCCGGGAAACTGAAAAAACAGACCGGACAACTCTTGCTGGATGTGGCGGAGATGGATGATATTTCCAGTATCATCCTGATGGGCTTGTTGTTTTCCCTGTTGCCCGTCTTACAACAGGGTACATTTCAGGACTTGCTTCCAGCCTTTTCACTGACCGCTGCCAGTTTCGCCGTCCGCATGGCTGTTTTTTCCGCACTGTGTATCCTGTTCGCGAAGTATCTCGAATGCCCGGTCACGACCTGGATCACACGGCATGAACACGGTCCCGAACCCATTATCACCATCGCCGCCCTGGGGTTTATCATCGCCGCCACCGCAGCGCTGCTTGGATTTTCTCTGGCACTGGGCGCGTTTTTTGCCGGACTGGCCTTCAGCCGGGACCCCAGACACATAAAACTCGAAGCGTCGTTTGCTCCATTGTATGAACTCTTTAGCCCGTTTTTCTTTATCAGTATCGGACTGGAAGCGAGTTTTGGCCTGGGAATCACGACACTGATCCTCGCCGCCGGTCTGCTCATCGCCGCCATTCTCGGTAAAATCCTGGGAACCGTCGTCCCCGCACTCTTTCGGTCCAGCCCCAAAGCCGCCATGCTTCTCGGTGTTAGTATGATTCCACGGGCGGAAATCAGCATGATCGTAACCGAAAGAGCCCTGAACGGCGGTGTGATTTCTGAACAGCTGTTTTCATCGATGGTGCTTGTGACCGTGGGCACATGCATTGTGCCCCCCCTCCTGGGACATGTCCTGCTCATCCGCTGGGGCGACCAGGTTCCCTGAACACAATCATGACAAATCGCTGTTTAAACTCTTTGCTCCTGATCCCGTCAGGTCATATGACCTGGCTGGATAACATTGGAAAATCAAACGTTCTCCTTTTCTAGAGTATGCCATGTCCTGGATCTATCTGTTTATCGCCGGATGTTTTGAAATCGGCTGGCCGCTGGGATTCAAACTGTCACAGACCACCTCCCATAAGCTCTTGTACATCGGATTCGCCATCGTCTCCATGGGATTCAGCGGTCTGTTTCTGTGGCTGGCGCAAAAAGAGATTCCCATCGGGACCGCCTATGCCATCTGGACCGGGATCGGTGCGGCGGGCACCTTCCTCATCGGTATTGTATTTTTTGACGACCCGATTCATCTGACCCGCTTTCTGTCATTTGCGCTGATCCTCTTTGGCGTCATCGGTCTCAGACTGAGTCATTGAAGCCCTCGACATTGAATCGGATTCTCTCAGACATTCTCATCAAGGAGGTTTTTTTTGTGGAGATTGTAACTGTCACCTATCAGTCCGAACCGCTCCTGATCGAGGCGGTAAAACGATTTCTCACCCATGAATTTCCCGGCCCAACAGCCTCACGTCTCCGTGCCCCATGGCGAGATGAAACCTATGCCATCGTCGCCGCCATGGACGGAGAGACCTGCGTCGGCACCACCTCCTATACGATATCAAAACGGGGTCAGGGATGCTTTTCCCAGGTCAAAACGGCACCGAAACGGCGAGGGCAGGGTATCAGCAAACAGGTGATACAGGCCGTCTCCGAACAGCTGCAGAACTCCCACGCCCGGGCCATCTATCTGGCTGTGTGGGTGGACTGGATCGAACGCCTGTACCAGGGGTTTGGATTCAACAGAGTCGGCACGGCAGGACTCCGTGTCGCCATGAAACTCACCCTGAACCCCGGCGGGGAGGATACCAGGCTGTTTCGGGCCGGACAACAAACCCGCTTTCGTGATCTCGATCAGGATGATCAGGGCGATCTCTCGTCGCTGTTCAACGGATGCAAAGACCATGTGGTAAAAAACGCCGCCCTCGACAATTTTCTCGGCGCCCATTTCGAACCGGAATTCTATACCCTCCTGGACCGGAAAGACCAAAATGAACGCCTCAAGACACTGGTTCTGGACGGGGAGGAGACGATCCTCGGCTTTGGCAGCGTCACGCCCGAAACCCATTATCTGCAGACCCATCGCGCTATTGTCGATGTACTCGTCCATCCCAATTACGGTTCGATGGCCGGTGAGATTTTATCCCGTCTCGAGTCCATGACCGACTGTGAGCGATTGAGTGCTTATGCCGGTCCCGATGAATCGCACCGCATTCAACTCCTGACCTCCATGGGGTACCGGCAGGTCCGGGAGTGGCCGGCCTATTTAAACGTGAATGCTCGTGATATCCCTCTGATAGAGTATGAAAAACAACTGCAACAGCGCTAGCGAACGGGCCGGCTGAACCCAACACCCTGTTTGTGGACAACCAAACCCCGTCATCCTGAACCGGATTCTTTTATGACCAATTTTATCCTTGTGGCAAGTCTTATCTTTATCGTCGCGATCACCAATGCCCTTGCAGCCGCCTTTATGATCATCAACGTCATTCAAGGCCGATAGAATCAATAGTGGGTTATTCTATGTCATATCACTGCTGTCCAAAACCATCAAAAGCACCGTTTTTATCATATGAAAATATGGTGTTTGTACATTTTTTGAGCCAAAATATCAAAATGGGTCAACAAAAAATTCTACCTCAGAGTTAATCAGAGAAAAAAAAGAGAGGACACAAAGAGTAAAATCACTTTAATCAGATTGATTTCAACATTATTTCTATCGCTTCAAACAGGTCACCGTTAAAACAGCTCATTTCATGGGTCTGTTTTGCTTAACAAGATACTCTAAAAAGAAGAATTTTTCATTTTCAAACCATCCAAACCATTCATCTATCTCTTTGTTTTCTCTGAGGTCCTCCGAGACCTCTGTGGTTATTCTTTTTTTTTATTGCAAAACTCTATTTTGGAGAAGAATAATGTCATACAAATCCGATTTCAACAAAGCAATCCGCCACCAGTCCGTTCATCCGGTACCGTTTTCCATAAAATTCACGGTATATACT
>CAYPUH010000104.1:0-13561 GCA_964413725.1 uncultured Cytophagia bacterium | reverse complement strand
CCACAGAGGCGGATGAATATATCAAAGCAGGTGTCGAGTGTACACTGTATACCCACGACCATATCAGAATTCTGGAACAAAGTGCTCGTCAGCACGGGTGCACCGTACCGATACACATCAAAATCGATACCGGAATGGGGCGCGTGGGTCAGGCCTGGGATCAGGCCCTGCCCTTTATCCAAACCATCGCGTCCCATCCGCTGCTGAAACTTACCGGTTTGTATTCTCATTTTGCCACGTCGGATGAACTGGACAAGCAATTCACCTATCTCCAACTTTACCGGTTCAACCGTTTACTCGAACAAATCCGGGAAGCGGGCATCCATATTCCCATTATCCATGCCGCCAACAGCGGCGCGATTCTGGATATCCCGGACACCTATTTCAACATGGTCCGCCCCGGTGTGATGATGTACGGACACTATCCGTCAACCGAGACGACCGAGAGTGTTGCCATCAGGCCGGCCATGACATTTCAGACACGGATCCATTTCATCAAATGGGTTACAGCCGGTACATCGATCAGCTATGGCCGTACATTCATCGCATCGCGCGACTGTCGCATTGCCACCCTGCCTGTGGGATATGCCGATGGATATAACCGCCTGTTGTCCAATCAGGCAACCGTATTGATCCGTGGCAAACGGTTTCCGGTTGTGGGACGGATTTGTATGGATGCCTGCTTGGTCGATCTGGGAGAGGATGAAGAGATCCAAACCGGCGACACAGCAGTGCTGTTTGGTGAACACGGGCAGGAGGCCATCACCGTCCAGTCCATATGTGAACAGCTCGGTACCATTCCCTATGAAGTCACCTGTTGGGTTTCCAAACGGGTGCCCAGAATTTATAGACCTTCCTGACGGGAGGGGACGCTGTTCTCTCATCATCATATGCCCGATATGGAGCGTTCACCCAAATTGATCAACACCGAATAATCAGAAATACACGGTTGCAACTCGGTAACGCAATAACCCGAAACAGGATGAGGATACATGAACGAACAGAAACAAGAACTCAACCAGGTTATGGAAACCCGACGGCAAAAGCTGCAACAAATCAAGGACATGGATGTTCTTCCCTTTGCCTATCGGTTCGAACGATCTCATCACGCAAAAAATGTTCTCGACAATTATTCATCCCTCGAGGAACAGACCGTTTCTCTGGCCGGTCGGATGATGTCTATTCGCCGGATGGGAAAGGCAGCTTTTACCCATATCATGGATGAAAGCGGACGGATTCAGGTCTATGTGAGAAAAGACAAGGTCGGTGAGACACCATATGCTGTGTTTAAACTGTTGGACATCGGCGATATCGTCGGCGTCACAGGCACCGTCTTTCAGACACGAACAGGTGAAGTGACCATACTGGCCTCGGAAATTTGCTTGTTGACCAAAAACCTTCGCCCGATTCCGGTGGTCAAGGAAGCTGAACGGGAAGGGGAAACGATCACCTATGATGCGTTTTCAGATACCGAACAGAGATATCGTCAACGCTATGTGGACCTGATCGTCAATCGTGACGTAAGGGACCTGTTTGTCACCCGTTCACGCATCATTTCAGCCATGCGAACGTTTCTCGACAACAAGGGCTATCTGGAGGTCGAAACCCCGATTCTACAACCCATATATGGAGGAGCCGCCGCACGCCCGTTTACGACCCATCACAACGCTCTGGATATGACGCTGTATATGCGTATCGCAGATGAACTCTATCTCAAACGCCTTATCGTGGGCGGCTATGAAGGGGTCTATGAGATCAGCAAAGACTTTCGCAACGAGGGAATCGACCGGACACATAACCCGGAATTCACCATGATGGAACTCTATGTCGCTTATCAGGATTATACCTTTATGATGAATCTGGTTGAAGAAATGGTCTCCCACATCGCCCATCAGGTGGCTGGATCGTTGAAAATCACCTACCAGGGGCAGAAAGTGGATCTGACCCCTCCGTGGAAGCGATTGTCCCTCTTTGATGCCTTGAAAGAATACACCGGAAAGGACCTGGAGGATAAAAGCCGGGATGAGCTGGTTGCGATTGCCAAAGAGCTTTATGTAGAAACCGAGGACGACTGGAGTTATAGCAAAGTGCTGGATGAAATATTTAAGGAAAAAGTCGAACCCAATCTGATTCAACCCACATTTATTTGCGACTATCCGGTGGAATTATCTCCTCTGGCCAAACGCCATCGCGACAATCCCAGGTTGGTAGAACGGTTTGAACCGTTTGTTGTCGGTCGGGAAATCGGCAACTCGTTTTCAGAACTCAACGATCCCATCGATCAGCAACAACGATTTGAATCCCAGGTGGCAGCATTTGAAGCGGGTGATGAGGAAGCCCACCAGCTCGATAATGATTTTATCCGAGCACTGGAATATGGAATGCCCCCCACGGCCGGATTGGGCATGGGAATCGATCGCCTGGTGATGTTGCTTACAGATGCTGCATCGATACGGGATGTGATCTTTTTCCCAACCATGCGACCCGAGTAGGACGTCTCTCACCCGACGTGAATGGCGGAACCGGGGGGGGGGGGGACTGCCCTGTTATGGATTCCCGATTAAAACACACTTTACAATGATCTGACCTTTACCAGATTGTGGGAGGGTGTCCGGTCCACAGACCGGACACCAATAACCATGAATCATTTTGAACTTTTTGTTGCGTTCCGATATCTGAAATCACAAAAACATCGCAATCTTTCCGGGGTGTCGACCATCGCAATTGTTGGCGTCGCTATCGGCGTCGCGGCACTGGTTATTGCACTCTCTTTTATGAATGGCTATGAACGCGAGGTGCGCTCCAGTTTCATCGGCGCTTTTGCGCACGCAAAGGTGAGAGCCTACCTCGATCGGGGTATCGAAAATCACACCGCTATTATGGACTCACTGAAACGATACCCTGAAATCGAGGCCATGAGCCCCTTTATCGAGGATAAAGGCCTGATACGATCGGGTTCAGACCAGACCGGTATCATCATACGCGGTGTAGAGTTACCCTCTGCAACCCGAGTGACCCGTATCGGGGAAAATATTACCCGTGGCGACCTTGTTCTTTCAAAGGTTCCCAATCGAGACAGCACCCGCTATTGGCCGGGCATCGTACTGGGCAAGGATCTCGCTGAAAAATTAAACACCTCCGTGGGCAATGAGGTCACCATCATCAGCCTGGCACAACAATCCGGGCTTTATGATCTTCCCCAGATGATGAAATTTATTGTCACCGGCATTATCAAAACCGGGTTCTATGATCTGGATAAAAATTTTGCTTATACATCCCTGGCTTCAGCACAAACGTTGCTGGGCTATCACTCAAGAGTATCGGGGGTTGAACTCAAATTGTCCGACTACCGGATCGCGGACACGGTCGTGGCCCGAATAAACAACGATCTGAGCTATCCTCTTTTAAGTGAATCCTGGCGGGGCATGAATCCCGATCTCTTTGCATGGGTTCAAATTCAAAAGTGGGCCTTCTTTTTGATTCTGAGCCTCATCATCCTGGTCGCCACGTTCAATGTCGCCAGCACCCAGATCATGATCTCTCTGAAAAAAACACGCGAGATCGGTATCCTTATGGGCATGGGAACCACTCGCCGACGCATCCGACGCATCTTTACCTACAGTGGTTTGATCATCGGTCTCTTTGGAACTCTTCTTGGATGTGTGCTGGGATACGGGATCTGTTGGGCACAACAAACGTACCGTCTTTTATCACTACCACCGGATGTTTATATTGTCGATTGGTTGCCGGTTGTGATGAAAAGTCGGGATTTTCTCATCGTCGGCGTTGTGACTCTTTTTATCGCCTATCTCGCTTCCATTTATCCGGCGATAAAAGCATCACAGATGACACCGGTCAAAGCGATACGAAACGAGTGAGGCTGCGATCATGTCCTATGAACTGTTCATTGCCGGTCGTTATCTAAAATCAAAACGAAAAACCGGCTTTATTTCGCTGATCACATATATCTCCATCGCTGGCATTGTTATCGGCGTCGCAGCCCTGATCATCGTCTTGTCGGTGATGAATGGATTCGAAGATCAGGTCCGGTCCCGTTTTCTGGGAGCAGATGCACATATCCACATCCAAACCGTGCACGACAAGGGGATCAAACAGTTCGGAGCCCTGTCAGACCAGATTCAAGGCATACATCACGTTGTCCACACCTCCCCGTTTATCGAGGAAAAGGCCCTGATCAAATCAAAAGCCTCTCAAAACGGTATCCTCGTACGTGGCATCGATCCCGTGCAAGCAGATTCTGTGCTCGACATCCGAAAATCGATCATCTATGGCCAGATGGATTTTAAAAAAGCCCCGGTATCGGAAGGGAAGCTCCGTCCGGGAGTGATCATCGGATTCGAACTCTCCAAACGCCTGCAGGTGGTTGTCGGGGATGAAATATCATTGATAAGCCTGGCGGGTTATAAAAAATACGGTGATATCCCCCGGATTCGGACCTTTCGCGTAGCCGGTTATTTTGAGACAGGTCTGTTTGAATTCGATGATCGTGTGGTCTATATCTCTCTGCAATCTGCACAGGATTTATTCGAACGCGGGGACAGGGTAGATGGCTTGTGGGTCAAGGCCGATCGGTATGAACACGCCAACAGAGTAGCCGCTCAGATTCAAAACAAAATCGGCTATCCCTATCAGGTGGTCAGTTGGCGGGAGATGAATCCCAATCTCTTTGCCTGGATGCAGATCGAAAAATGGGCAGCCTTTATTGTCCTGTGTCTGATCATCCTCGTGGCCGCGTTCAATATCGTCAGCACACTCATCATGACCACTCTGGAAAAAACCCGCGATATCGGCATTCTCAAAACCATGGGAGCATCCAATCCGGATATCCGGCGAATATTCACATATCAGGGAGCCATCGTCGGTGTTGCCGGTACCCTTGTAGGAATGATCATCGGCCTGACCTTTTGTTGGGCACAACTGGAATATAAATTCTTTGCGTTGCCGGAAGATGTCTATATCATCAGCTGGCTTCCGATCTCAATTCGTTGGCCGGATATCCTGGTTATCGGCCTGGCATCTATAGTCATTACCTTTCTGGCTTCAGTCTATCCCGCGGGTAAAGCGGCAAAACGAAATCCTGTTGAAGCTATTCGTTACGAATAATGTCTGACCTTACGATGGGACGATCAATGAACACAAAACCCATTCTTACCACATCGAATTTACACAAAACCTATCGCATGGATGGTACCCATGATGTTCATGTCCTCAAAGGCATCGACCTCTCTATCCGCGCCGGTGAAATCGTCACCATACTCGGCCCCTCTGGTGTGGGAAAAAGCACATTGTTACATGTGATCGGGACCCTTGATCGTCCCACACAGGGGAAATGCTATCTGGACAATGAAGATGTCTTTGCCTACAATGACATCAAACTGGCCTGGATACGGAATCAAAACGTGGGCTTTGTGTTCCAATTCCACCACTTGCTTCCGGAATTCAGCGCGCTGGAAAATGTCATGATGCCCGGGCTCATCGCCGGTAAAAACCGAAAAGAGCTGCAAGAACAAGCCCTGCATCTTTTAGACGATGTGGGGCTGACTCAGCGAGCAGAACACCGACCCAATGAACTGTCGGGCGGAGAACAACAACGCATCGCTGTGGCACGAGCTCTGATCAACACTCCCCGGTTGGTCCTCGCAGATGAACCCTCGGGAAACCTCGATGTTCATACTGCCGAATCCCTGCACCGGGTGCTCTGGACGGTCAGTCGAAAATATGGTCAAACCCTGGTTATCGTGACACACAATCAAAGTCTGGCAGAACGATCAGACAGAATCATCGAGCTGTACGATGGTCAAATTCAACGGAATATCAATAACCGGAACAGTTGATTCCACCCCCTGTAGCAAATCCTGTCTCCGCACCTTCGGATAGCAACGGAGCCGATACCGAATGCGTAAAGACACCTTATGACGGACTCGGTATCTGGCACAATATTTGTATTCTTTGGTGTGCCAACCAGGCTAAATCCGCTTTAAACAACCGCATTTAATAGAGATACGGAACTTTTGGTTCTTTTGAGAATGTCGCAAAATATTTCCATAGTGTATCGTTTTGAAAAGGCCGATAAAACAATACGGCCGCATAACCGGGCCGAACGCCTGACAGAATTCTGACTGTTCCGTTGGGAACGAACACACAGAGTCATTCACGGTCGGATAGACACCCGTAAATACAGTGTTCTTCAAGCAAAAAGAGGTGGAATAACTCGAGTTGATCGTTCTGTTTGGTGAACAAGACAGACGATGAGACGAAACAGGATCATTGGTGTATGACCTATCTTTGGTGAAAGGGTCCGAATCCGTAAGCAATAAAACAGGATGGCGTCGTCACTCTGGCGAACATTGTGTTTGCACAAATGGTATTGATTCTAAAAGACAGGGCTAATTGGATTCTCGGCAATATCTGGATGTGATTTTACTATAGACATGTAACCAGAAATTTACTATGTTACAAGTAGTAAAGAGAGCGGGAACCCGCGTCTCCTCATCCCGTATAATGGTATGGCTTGAGTGAATCGTATAAACAAGCATCTTTTGGTCGTGACAGAACAGCTTGTTACGGTCAGATTCTTATGAGAACAGTGGGAGTTCACTATGAAAAACAATTTTTCCAGCCGTGTCCAAATGGTTATCCAGTTTGCTCGAGATGAAGCGCTTCGACTGGGTCACGATTATATCGGCACGGAACATCTTCTCCTGGGCCTCATTCGGGAAGGTGAAGGCATCGCAATTGAAATTTTGCAGGCCCTCGATTGTGATTTGGAAGATATAAAGGGAGCCATAGAAGACGCCGGTCGAGCATCCAGTGAAACTATGACGATTGGCAATATTCCATTCACCAAACGGGCCGAAAAAATTCTAAAGACTGCATATGTAGAAGCGGACCGTCACAAGTCGGACATCATCGGCACAGAACATTTGTTGCTGGCGTTGGTCAAGGAAAAGGAAGGTCTGGCTGCACAGATTCTCAACAGTTTCGGTGTTTCATATGACGCTGTCAACGAGGAATTGGAGCGACTGTTACAGGGTGCACCTTCATCTTCATCGGAAACCGAGGGCGTGGGCAGCAAATCCCAAACACCGGCACTGGACCACTTTGGCCGTGACCTCACCGCCATGGCCAAAAAGGCCGAGCTCGATCCGATTATCGGACGAAGCAAAGAAATCGAACGGGTGGCACAGATTCTCAGCCGTCGCAAGAAAAACAATCCCGTCCTGATCGGAGAACCCGGTGTCGGCAAAACAGCCATTGCTGAAGGTCTGGCTCTTAGAATCGTCGAGAAAAAAGTGCCCAGAATCCTGTTCAACAAACGTCTGGTCACACTGGATTTGGGTGCAATTGTCGCCGGAACCAAATATCGCGGTCAGTTTGAAGAACGTATGAAAGCCATCATGGCTGAACTGGTCAAAACCCGCGACGTGATTCTCTTTATCGACGAATTGCACACGATTGTGGGCGCAGGTGGAGCATCGGGCTCTCTGGATGCCTCCAATATGTTTAAACCGGCTCTCTCCAGAGGAGAGATTCAATGTATCGGAGCCACGACGCTCGACGAGTATCGCCAATATGTTGAAAAAGATGGAGCTCTGGAACGTCGTTTTCAAAAGGTAATCGTCGATGCACCGTCTCTTCCGGAAACCAATGAGATCGTTCGCGGACTTCAGAGCCGATATGAAGCACATCACCGGGTCCGATACACCGAAAAAGCCATTGACTATATTGTAAACCTCTCAGATCGATATATCTCCGACCGGTATCAACCGGACAAGGCCATAGATGTCATGGATGAAACCGGAGCCCGTGTTCATCTGGCCAATATTGTCGTCCCCAAAGAGATCACAGATCTTGAAGAAAAGATCAAAAAAGTACGCACTGAAAAGGATTCTGTGGTTCGCTCCCAGAATTTTGAACAGGCGGCAATTCTGCGGGACAAAGAAAAACAACTGAGTCACAAGCTTGATGACGCCAAAGATCGATGGAACGAGGAACAGGAAACATCTTTTGCCGAGGCTGATGAAGAAGATGTTGCAGAAGTCGTTTCCATGATGACCGGCATACCCGTGACTCGAGTGGCGCAATCCGAGTCCAATCGCTACTTGAAAATCCGCGAAGACCTGAAGAACCGTATCATCGGTCAGGATAACGTCATCGATTTGCTCGGCAAAGCGATTCAGAGAACACGCGCCGGTCTCAAAGATCCCAACCGGCCCATCGGCTCATTTCTGTTCCTGGGTCCCACGGGCGTGGGAAAAACACAGCTGGCAAAAGAACTAGCGATGTTTCTCTTTGAAAAAGAAAGCGCACTCGTTCGCCTGGATATGTCGGAATATATGGAAAAGTTTTCCGTCTCCAGACTCACTGGTGCGCCTCCGGGATACGTCGGATATGAAGAGGGTGGACAACTGACTGAAAAGGTTCGCCGACATCCCTATTCAGTTGTCTTGTTTGATGAGATCGAAAAAGCTCACCCCGATGTCTTTAACATCCTGTTACAGATCCTGGATGAAGGACATGTAACAGATGGACTGGGCCGAAAAATCGATTTCAAAAACACGGTACTGATCCTGACCAGCAATCTCGGCGCCCGTCAGATTAAAAAGAATTCAAATTTCGGATTCGATATGCAGGCCAATTCGGAAGAATCGGATTACGAGACCATGCGCGGCCGCATTATCGAAGAGGTAAAACGCCTCTTTAATCCGGAATTCATCAATCGACTGGATGAAATCGTCGTCTTTCGCCAACTCACTCGCGATGATATGCTCAAAATCATCGACCTGGTGCTGGAGGAAACTCTGGTCAAAGTGTCAGACCGAAATATCCAGATCGATCTCTCCAAGTCGGCCAAGGTATTTATCGCGGACAAGGGATTTGATCCGGTCTATGGAGCCCGCCCCCTCAAACGAACCATACAGCGATTCGTCGAAGATCCTATCGCTGAAGAAATCCTCAAAGGGAGGTTTGCAGAGGGGTCCAATATTCGGGTTCGAAAAAAAGGCGACAAACTGGATTTTGTCGAATCCAAGAAATCCTCTGCAAAGCTGGACTCGAACCACTCCAAATAAACGCTTGTATTCATTTTCTGTCAATAAAAAACCCCGGATCCAAAAGGATCCGGGGTTTTTTATTGAACCCGTTTTATTCGGCCTTCCACACGGGATCGGATCTGTGGATGAGTCTGTATATAAGAGGTGACCTCCGTGGCAATATCCCTCCCGGTTTCGGTGGTGGCATCAGGTTCAAAACCAAGATAATGCTTTGCGTGACCTTCCAGTACAAAGTCTACCGATGCGCCGGTATAGTGTTCGTCAGGATCCACCGGTTTTCCCTGGATGATCACATCCAGGACCTCAACAGTCTCTTTGGTATGGCCTTTGAATATATACGTCAAGCCAGAAACCTGCAGCACTCCATGCTCTCCGGTAATGGCTGCTTTTGCATTGTTCCGTGCCAGCGTCCACAGCTGCTCTCCCGTACACTGAAATGTTTGTATCATGTTTGTAAACGGCAAGATTTCAACCACATCGCGTTTGGTTACCGGTCCGGCTTTGAGATTTTTACGAATACCACCGCTGTTCAGAACAGCAAAATCGGCTCGGGTGGTCTTTCGCAACACATCGGTCAGAAAATTCCCGAGATTGCTTTCGCCATTAGAGTCTCGTTGCCAATCGGTGTGCAGAACGCCGATCTGCCGGCCATATTCCCGGTCGATCTGTTCCTTAAACTGATCCACCAGGCGGGTCATCACACTGTCTGTCATCTGAACACTGTCCACCCAGGTTGGGATCAGATCATACTCGTAGGATTTAACCTTGTCATCCCCGATGTCAAGGGTCAAACGCCCGACATTGGTGGTTTTTGATCCCGCCTGCACAATGAGAATACGATTTTCCATCTGGGGTTTGGTCAGCCGGGTATGGCTGTGAGATCCAACAATCACGTCCACATCCTGCAGCTGATGAGCCAGATTTACATCCGATTCGATGCCCTGATGCGTCAAAAGAACGATCACATCGGTCTTGTCATCGATCCTGGAGACCAGGTCCCGGGTAATGGAAACAGGATCCTGCACCTCTACTCGCTGCATTCGATCAGCAGCCACCACATCGCCGAGATCAGCCATCAGAAGGCCAATCACACCCACCCGCAACGTTCCAGCAGTATAAATCTTAAAAGCAGCGGGCGCAAAAGGAACCCCATCAACGTTCAAATTCGCACAGAGAACATCCGCCTCGAACATGTCGATCAGTGATCGCAAATTGTCAACACCGTCGTCGAATTCATGATTGCCGATAGTGAGGGCATCATACCCGATTTGATTCATCAACGCCACAATGCCGCCTCCCACAGCACCGTTGTATTCCATTCTTGTCAGTGGCGTTCCGGTCATAAAATCACCGCCATCGAGCACCAATACAGGATCATAGCGATTCCGGAGCCGCTCGATGGTTCCGTTCAGGGCCACCATCCCTCCGATCAGGGGTTTGCGGTCTCCATCCACCCAGAAGGCTTTTACCGGACGGTATTGGCCATGTATATCATTGGTATGAATGAGCGTGACAGATCCTTCCCGGGCGGGTCCGCATCCCAGAAAACAAATTACAATAACCAGAAAACCAGAAAATCCAATGTTCCGTTTCATTTTGATCTTCCATTGTCAGGGTCAATAGAACTGAATGGTCTCTTTTGTTTTGATATGGGCTAAAAAATGTCTATCTTTTTGCTTTGATAGGTCCAAATTCACATCACCATGATTGAATGGAGTATCATGAAAGTTGTCATAAAGGAAAACAAACGTATTTATAACGGATTCATCAATCTGGACCGCGCGGTCGTTCAGTTTGAGAAATTCGATGGATCACTCAGTCGCCCGGTCAGCCGCCTGAACGTCTATCGCGGCGATGCGGTGGCGATTCTGCTGTATAACAGCGCAGACAAGCAGGTCTATTTTGTCCGCCAATTCCGGTATCCCATTTTTACCGTGGAACCCGACAATGCCTGGCCTCTGGAGGTTGTAGCCGGTTCTGTGGAAGGTCAGGACAATCCAACCCAAACTGCCATTCGGGAGGTTGAGGAAGAAGCCGGGTTTCAGATTCGGGAAGATCAACTGGTCACCATCGGTCGATGCTACCCCAGTCCCGGTGGAACCTCTGAACGGATTATCCTGTACGCAGCTGATGTGGCTGACTCTCCCCGTCATTCACACGGAGGCGGACTCTCTGAAGAGGAAGAGGATATCCAGGTGGTGGAACTCTCCTTTCAGGAGACGCTTGACCGTCTGAAAACTCTCGAATTCAAGGATGCCAAAACACTTTTAACCCTTTACTGGCTTTGCGACCAGCTGACAGAAGCTGATATCCTTTGACTTTGCTCTCCGGCTAAAGACATTCTCATCTCCCGCTCCACTACCACTCCCGGTCTTTGGGCATCACATCCGACTTTACAATATCGCCCGGACGGGTGGTCTGCTCCGGCCAGATCTTGACTCCTGGATAGAACGAGGTGTGAATACCCGTCTGACACCCATCCGCGAGTATCGATCCCAGTTTCTCCCTCTTGCTGTCGACTTTATTTCCTTTGATCATCGAAACGATGGAAGCCGAGTCGTGCCGTTTGTTGGCCGTAAGTGTGCCGGCACCCACATTGCATCCAGCGCCGATGACCGAATCACCGATATAGCTGAGATGAGAAATCATGCTGTCCGACATCACCAACGAATTCTTAATCTCCACAGCATGACCCACCCGACAGCGATCACCAATAGACGTGGTTCCCCGAATCGCGCAATTGGGTCCGATGATACAGTCCTGGCCGATGACGACAGGACCTTCGATGTAGGCTCCGGATTTGACCACGGTACCCAGCCCGATTTGAACGGGGCCCTTTAATACGGCTCCATCCTCTACCTGACCATCACACCCGGCTTCTTTCCAGCTTCTGGCCAGAAACTCCTGGTGGGCCAAAAGATCCCAGGCATATCCCGTGGGCAACCAGAATCCCTCTATGGGTAAGGCCTGAAAAGATTTCTCGTGAGCCGTTTCCAGGATGGCATCGACGATTTCAATTTCTCCCCGCTCACTGAACGGTGTTCGTTCCAGTTTTTCAAAGATATCCGATTCAAATACATAACAACCAATGTTCGCCAGATTGCCCACAAATGTTTTTGGTTTTTCCACCATCTCCAGCACACGATTCTGATCATCGACCCTATAGACACCGTATAAAGAGGGATCCTCCACCTCTTTCACCAGCGCTCCGTTGTTTAATGTTACCAAACGCGCTAGATCATTGTGAGCGAACAAATCATCGCCGTTCATGACCACAAACCTGCCATCCACCAGATCCCTGGCCTGCAATACCGCATGCCCCGTACCCAGTTGCTCCTTTTGTTCACGGTAAATCAATCGGATGCCACGATACTCTTTACCCAGAGACTCACGAATCATCTCCCGACGATAGCCGACGATCAGAATAACCTCATCGAACACCCCCACCATCTGATCCAGACTGTGTTCGATCAGCGGCCGGTTTAATAGAGGCAACAGAGGTTTGGGACGCGAAAGAGTCAGCGGATAGGTCCGCGTGCTTTTTCCCGCAACCATCAGTACAGCTTGCATAGTCCTTGATCCTTTGTCTGTCCATGAGATAAAACTCTGGATCGATTCTCCGACCGACCCTTTTCTTCAAATGGCAAACACACCGATCCGTGACCGCTCGACCGATGTCTCCGCCGTGAGGGTTGACCTTCAATTCAACATCAGACACCCCGAAAACATCCTCCGTTATCGGAAAACAACGGCGAGTCCGGTTGCCGTTTTTGTCACCTCTGTAGAGACGCGATCTTTAACCACATGATGTCGAAACCGCCCGCGACCCACCACTTTATGATGACGGCTGACATACCGATCCCGGTCGACATTATATTCCACCAACATAACACCATCAGCCCCCACTTCCCTGGCTTTGCTGATCATCAACCCGTTCAGCTCCGAACGACCGGCCCGGCGCCCGAGATGAGCCTCAATCAGGCCGATCACTTGATGAGGCCGCTGAATGGAACTCTTTTTAAACACGATTCGCGCATCATCCGGCTTGGCGGAGGGCTTGTAAGACTCGTCGATGGCAATAAAACGGACTTGCGAGGAACATCCCAAAAACAATAAGAGCAAAATAAAAAGACCCGTCGATCTCATTATACCTCTCCTTTTCAGTGATATTCACTCCGTTTTTTTTGTATCCCGCTCCCTTTAGGATCGAGTCTAAATATATAACTTGAAACCTTACCGGTCAATACCCATCGCATCCGATTCCACTCAAGCCCAACCAGGTACTGTGGAACAGCTTGCGTTTCAAATATCATTTTTGTAACGTTCTACAGACTAAATTCCAGCCCATGTAATCATCATGTTACATCACCGGTTTCCAACCGAGGAGAGGTGAAATGATCTATCGTATCGTCGCCCTGATCTGTTTAATCGTTATGCCACTTGGTGCACAGGAGGTTCCCTCTGCCGATTCGATCGATGTCCTGATC
>CAYPUH010000103.1:0-13606 GCA_964413725.1 uncultured Cytophagia bacterium | reverse complement strand
TATCTGACCAAACCGATCCAGTCCGACAGGTTCTTGTATAAAGTGAAAAAAGCGCTTGAACGCCGGGATCTGGGTCGGTTGCTGGAAGAACAGCAGACCCGATTGGATCAATATCACAGGATGCTGAGCCGTGATCTGGCCCTGGCCAAACGGATTCAATCTACTCTGGTACCGGACGTCTATAGAGATCGTCACGTCCAGATTGCATGTGGCTATCAACCCATGATCGGGTTGGGTGGAGATTTTGCCGATGTTTATTCCGACAAGGAGGGCAAATGTTATCTTTCTATGATCGATGTGACCGGACACGGGATCTCCGCGGCTTTGCTGGTCAACCGTATTTGCAGTGAAGTCCGGTCCATGGTGCGAGAACACTATGAGCCGCAAACATTATTGGAACGACTCAATCGGTTTTTTTGCGATTCATTTGCTGAAACCGGTCTCTATCTGACATTGTTCTCTGTCTGCATCGATACCCGGTCGCGACACATCATATACGCTGCCAGTGCCCATCCCGCAGCCTTGCTATGGCAAAAACGGGATCGTCGTGTTGTCCAACTCGAGTCTCAGAATATGATTGTTGGGTTCGATAAAGAGACACCGACCTTTACCCAGGATACTGTTACCTACGCTCCGGGAGATCGATTGTTGCTTTATACGGACGGGATTATTGAAGCGGAAAACGAACAACGGCGTCCATTTGGTGTTAAAGGCTTGACCGATTGTTTTATCAATAGTATAGAATCACCTCTACAGGATCAGATTGATCGTTTCCTGAATACCAGTAAACAGTATACCAAGGGCAATCCAAGAGATGATGTGATGCTGTTGGAGGTCGAGTTCCTTTGATGCTGTTTGAGATCCATCGATAAACATCAGAGGGGTATGAGTCGAAAATACCCACATATTTTGTTATATCAACCGGCTATTCATGATTTTGCCGCTTATGATTTCTGGTATCGTCCTCTCGGATTGCTGACACTGGCAACCGTGTTGAGAGAGATGGGATGTACGCTGTCGCTGCTGGATTGTCTGGACCGTCATCATCCCGTTTTGTCTGAACTGACTTTTGATCGGCCCGCCGGCCGTGAGGATGGGACGGGAAAGTTTTATCGTCAGATCATAGACAAGCCAGAGATACTTTCTTTTGTTCCACGTCATTATGCCCGGTATGGTCTTTCTCCTGAAGCTGTGGAGCATTTGCTGTCATCACAGCCCGAACCGGATTTGATACTGGTATCGTCCACCATGACCTATTGGTATCCGGCGGTGGAAGAGGGCGTGAATCATTTGAGACGAGTGTTTCCAGGTGTGCCTCTCTGGCTGGGCGGAATTTATGCAACTTTGTGTCCGGATCATGCCAGAGAGACTATCCAACCCACGCGGTTGGTGCTGGGGGAAGGTATTGCCGCCGTGCTCGAGTGGGCGCGAGAGCATGGGGGTGATTATCGCTCCCTGGCTCAGACCGATCCCTGTCATATCCGCCCGGCCTGGGATCTCGTGCCCCATCTCGAGACCATGGCGCTGCGAACCTCAATCGGATGTCCGTTTCGGTGCAGCGTTTGTGCCTCGCACCGTCTGGGGTCACAATATCGCCGTCGATCGCCGGACGAGGTGTTGTCTGAAATGGATTGCTGGATGGAACAACGGACTGAACTCCGGCATGTCTGCATCTATGACGACGCATTTTTGCTACAGCCGGCCCAGCATGCCCGGCCATTGCTGAACGAGTGGGCCCGACGATTTCCCGATATCCGGCTTCACCTTCCCAATGGTATCCATCCACGCAAGGTCGATCAGGAACTGGCCGACTCGATGGCCGCAGCTCATGTGGATACGGTACGGCTCAGTTTTGAAACCGTCGATCCGGTCAGACAAAGGGATATGGACTCCAAAGTCAATGGCACAGATCTGGAAGACGCCCTGTGTTGTCTCGAACGCGCCGGGTACCCGCGCTTCCATATCGGTGTTTATGTGCTCATGGGACTGGCCGATCAGGATCTGACAGAAGTCCTAAACAGTGTTCGGTTTGTTCATGACCGGGGTGCTCAGGTTCAACTGGCCTCCTTTTCACCCATACCGGGAACCCGGGAATACGAAAAGGCAGTCGGGATGGGCCTTTTGCGTGAAAATACGGATCCCGTGCTGTGCAATAATTCCATATTCCCGCTTTGGAGCCAGACCCTTGGCTATTCCGTCTGTCAGGAATTTACGAGTCAGGTCAAGAATGAAAACAGACGTCTTGTGCAACGTATGCAGCAAACAGTCGATTCTTTCAGGCCTTACCAAGCCCTCTCTGGTCTGTAATCATGGGTCCACTTGCCACGAGAGTGGAAATATTAAATCAGCGTTCGGGGAATACTCGAAGGGTCAGGACACGGTTCTGAATGAGTCGTCAAAAGACGAAAAGCGATCAACTCATGAGATGGTTCAATACGCTGTGGGCTAAAATTGCGCTGAAAACGGTTTTTATGATCGTCATTATGATGGGAATGGTGACGTATATCTATACGATCAGTCAGATCAACACCCAGCGTCAGGAACTGCGGCAAAATATGGGACATATCGCCAAACAGATTGCCTCTATTCGTCTGGCTGAAACCGAGGGATATTATGTCTATCAGGAGTGGATTGACAATATCATCAGTTCGGATTTTAGTCAGGATCTTGTCTATATTGCTATTTTCGATGAACAGGATCAGCTGCAGGTTTTTTCCATCAACTATGCCTGGCTGGATCTGGGTTCGAATACATTTTTGAGCCGCGCCCGTCAGGCTGAAATTGTGGTCAGACTGGCGAACGGTCAGGTGGCAAAGGAGAGCCAATCCGATTTCGACCATATTCCCGTCGAAATCCGTTGGGGGGATGACTATCTGGGAAAGGTGGATGTGGGGTTCTCTCTGGTGGAATTTAATAATGAGATTCGCAGACGGTTTTTGACCAATGTGGCGTTGCTGGCACTGTTCTCGTTCGTTGGGGTTGTCGTCTCCGTTGTTATGGGACGAAAGATCACATCGCCGCTCAATCGTCTCTCTTTTGCCATGAGGAATATCTCTCGTGGACATTACAATCAATCGGTTGAGATCAAAAGCAACGATGAGATTGGACAGCTCGCTCAATCTTTCAATTTGATGACCGAAGGCCTAAAGGATAAACGACTGATTGAACAATTTAGTCAGGCATTGAGCTTTCATTTTGAACTGAACAAGATCCGTCAACTGACCATCGATTATCTGGTTCAAGCCATCGGTGCGAGAGGTGGATTTTTTTACTGTTTTGATGGGGATGCAAAAAAATGTACCTTGCAGGCCGTCTGCGGAGAGGTGTCCAGCAAAAGGCCTCGGACGTTTTCCATCACAGATTATTTGAGCAAAACTTGTCTGGAACATCGGGTCTGCTATGCTGTGGATCCGGAATCCGGGATACAGGATGCGGATCTGAGACGATTCGACGAGGTCACTGTCGATCCTGAGGTGGAATTGGTTTTGTCCGTAATAAGTAAAGAAACCCTTCTCGCCCTGATCTTTTTATATGGCAAATCCAGCGGAGAACCCTACACGAACAAGGATGAACATTTTATAAAAACCCTGTCCGAACAGGCATCTCTGGCTTTGGAAAATGCCGCGTTGTTAGAGGAGTTGACCGAACAGGAACGACTGAAACGGGAACTGGAAATCGCGAGACAGGTACAAATTCGTCTTCTTCCGGGGGAAATGCCGACTATGGACGGCATGGATATTTCGGGTATTTGTCAGCCTGCAACCGAAGTGGGTGGTGATTACTATGACTTTTTTTCTCTGGATGATCATCGGTTGGGAATCGCCATTGCCGATGTTTCCGGTAAAGGCACTTCTGCGGCATTTTACATGGCGGAAATCAAAGGTATGATGTCGTCTTTGACCCTGCAGGTAGATTCACCGCGCGAAATATTGTGTGCCCTGAATGAACGTCTGTACCAGTCTGTGGATCGGCAGGTATTTGCCACCATGATTTATGCCGTCATCGATCTGGAAAAAGACCTGTTAACGTTTGTCCGGGCCGGACACAACGGGCTGCTGGTCAAACGATCGGCATCGAATCAGGTCCTGTTACACATTCCTTCCGGTATTGGTCTGGGATTGACCGACAGCCGGCTCTTTGATCTGCATCTGGAAGAGGAAAGCATCCGTTTGAATCCGGACGATACCATTGTATTCTATACCGATGGTGTATCAGAAGCGATGGATGGTCTGCAAAAAGAATATGGTGAAGACGCCCTCATCGACCTTGTCAAAAACACCCGGGTCACTCGGGCTATTGATCTTCAGGAAACCATTTTACAGGATCTTAACCGATTTGTGGGGGACCGGAAACAGCACGATGATATTACCATGGTGATTGCACATCTGAATGATGCCCAGTCCACTCTGCGAAAGCACCGGGCAAAACAAAAGCAATCCATGGAGGAACTGACCGGTCAGCCCCTGGGCTGATTTTGAATGACCCAACTGTTGGAGTATGTTATGAGAATCATCCTGCAACATGTGTTGCTCCTCGTTTTATCCTGCGTCATCCTTGCCGGCTGTGGCCATGATGATGACAGGCGGATTCGGTTGGCGTCCGGTTCGGGTACCTCCACCATTCGGGAACGAGTGACGACAACCATCCAGGTTGCTGCCAACAAATCAAAATCGGTGGCCATTCTGCATTTTATCAACGAGAGCCAAAATCCCGAATTGGCCTGGCTCGAGCAAGGAATTGTCGAGATGCTCGTGACGGATCTGGGACAATCCCGACAGTTGTCGGTCGTTCCATCTGATCGCGTTCTCGAAGCGTTTTCTCATCTCGGTGTCAATCGCCGGGAGGCCAGTACTCCCCCCGGGGCAGCAAAACTGGCTAAATATCTGCATGCTGAGGTGATTGTCTGTGGACGCTATCTTCAGGATCATGATTCTCTCAACATCGAACTCGATCTCATCGATGGCAGGACCGGCCAATCCATGGAGGCAATGCGTGTCAGTGGAGCGGGGCTGGGTCAGGTATTTACCATGGTTGATCAGCTTAACCGCAACCTGCGACAATCCTTGCAGATATCGATCAAAGGCGATTCCGAACAAGCTACGGCCACCGCCGAATATCCGACACGCTCGCTGGATGCATATAAACACTATATCAAGGGTGTGGAACTGGTCGACAAATTCTATCACAGCCAGGCCAAAACACATCTTCAAAAAGCGGTAGAGCTGGACAGTACGTTTACATCCGCGTTTATAGAACTCGTCCATTTGAATATGGCTGTGGGGGATATGGAGCAGGCGCGAAAACTGTTACAAAAGTCTCCGATGATGCGTCAAACCGCTACCGCAAAGGAATTGCTCGAGATAAAGTGTCTCGATGCGCTTGTCAGTGGAGATATCTACAAGACGGTTGAGATGTATCGGAAAATTATCGAGCTCAATCCCAAAGATGATAACGCTCATTATAACCTTGCCAACTATTTGCGCCCCATTTTCCGGCACCAGGAAGCTGCAGAACATTTGGAGACCGCCGTCGCCCTGAATCCACAGAACAAGATGGCCTGGAATACTTTGGGATATGTTTATGCAGATATGGGACAGCTGGAATATGCACTGGATGCACTTAACCAGTACATCGAACTGGCCAAGGATGAACCCAATCCCTATGACAGCATGGCCGATCTCTATTTGGGCGAAGGCCAGTTGGATAAGGCGATAGAATATTATAAACGCGCTTTGGATATCAATAGCGACTTTTTTCCCTCGATCACCAAACTTGCCAATTGCTATCTTTTACGAGGCGAAATCGACAATGCCACCCAATTGAAAAATGCTGCATTTGCCAAAGCCACGGGCGTGAAAGACAGTCTGAACGCCTATATTCTTCAGGCCAATTGCCATATCTTTAAGGGTGAACTTGAAAAGGTTCTACCACTGTTGCAGAGGATTTTGGCAAAGCACCGTACGCATCGCCTTCTCAAAGTGGCTTATAGTTTGGATCCTAATTCAGAGACCACCCGCTCTCACTTTGAAGCATATTTTAAGACACAATTGAGCCAAACGCCTGAAAAATTTTCGTATCTTCGAGGGTTTTTCAATGTGGTCGATCTCAGCCTCTCTACCGGATTCTATGAACAGGAAACAGAAGCACTCCTTGAAAAACTGGTCCAGTCGGATTCTATTGCCGCGCCGTATCATACTGTCCTCATTGCATATAAACAGATATATGAAATGAAAAAAGAGCAAATTTCTCTTCAAAAGATTGTTGGACTGGGTGAAACATTGAATCGCCAAAGTCTGGAGATTGCTCAACCCATACCCTGGTCGCATTACTGGCAGCATTTTTATCGTGCTGTGGAAAATTTTTACAATCAGCCCAACGCCACGGACTTTTTTGAGATCTATAGCACCGAAATCTCTTTAATAGAAGAACCCATGATAAGATATTCGTTATGGCCATTGCGTTCGCACTATCAACGCTTGTTGGGTCACCATGAAGAAGCAGACGCCTTGCGAGCCGAAGCGGGGATGCCTTATGATCATCATTGGCGGATTTCTCCGGCGTTTACGTTTACGGCGGGAATCGTCGAAAAATTTGAACCGGAAACCCTATCCTTAAAGCACCTCAAGCGATTGGCCGATTCGCACTGGATGATGGCTGAGGATGGACTTGAAGATGGCTATGTCGATCTTGTATCCCTAATCGATACACCTGAGCTGAATCATACCGTCTACGCCTTTCTGCCGATCCATTCACCAAAAGCTCGCAATGTTCATATTCGCATCGGCTCGAATCGATTCATTTCGGTCTGGCTCAATCAGGAACCGATCCTGAAAAAGTATAACAGAGAGTATGCGTATATGGATCAGGATATTGTTTCGGCTCGCCTCAAGGCCGGATTTAACGGAATATTGGTTAAAATGAGCAATCCACTGGCTGTTATGGGGTTTTATTTTCGTTTGACGGATGAAAACGGCTACGGCTTTACGGATTTGTCCTATGGATCTCCGTCCAGTCTTTACGCTGTGCAACCGTCTCTACAACGCTAGATCAAAATATCGTGGACATCGACAGAAAGAGAGGTCATACACGTGCAGGAAGAAACCCCCTTTTTTCTGGCCATCGCCGGAAATATCGGGGTGGGAAAAACCACATTGACCCGATATATCAGTCAGCGATTCGGTTGGCAGGAATATTACGAACGTGTCATCGATAATCCATACCTTGATGACTTTTATCAGGATATGTCGAGATGGAGTTTCAACCTTCAGGTCTATTTTTTATCAAGACGATTTATCGATCATGATCAGATCGTCAAAGCAGGGCGATCCTGTGTGCAGGACCGGTCTATCTATGAAGATGCAGAGATCTTTGCTTATATCCTCAACAAGCAGGGGCATATGAGTGATCGAGATTATGAGAACTATCGCCATCTGTTTGCCATCATGTCTCTCCATCTGCGCAAGCCGGATCTGATTTTATATCTCAAGGCTTCCACCTGGACCCTGCTCACCCGTATTCGTAAGCGTGGTCGTGACTTTGAAAAACGCATTACGCCAGAGTATCTGCATGAACTCAATGAGGCTTATGACCGTTGGATCAAAAAATCCAATGACGAGTTTAATATCCTGACGTTGGATGCCGATTCTCTCGACTTTGAAAAAGATCCTTCGCATCTCGAAGCTGTTTACAAAGAGATAGGACGATATTTATAACATGCCACAGTCCTGTCCTCAATCCTCCGGCGGGTTGATTGCGATTCTCACGGATTTTGGATATCGCGACCCGTTTGTTGGAATCATGAAAGCGGTCATCCATGGAATCTATCCTACGGTGCGCTGTGTTGACCTGACCCATGGCATCGCTCAGGGCCACATCACCGCGGCCTCGTTTGTTCTTTACGAATCTTATCAGTGGTTTCCAGCGGCGTCCGTTTTTCTCGTGGTGGTGGACCCCGGAGTGGGCACGGAGCGTCGACCATTGGCGGTTCGAGCGCGAGATCGGTACTGGGTGGCCCCTGATAACGGTGTGCTGGGATGGGTTCTCAATGAAGATTCCCGTGCCGAGACTGTGGTCCTGGACCGAACCGAATTCTGGAATCAGCCTGTCAGTCATACCTTCCATGGCCGGGATATCTTTTCTCCTGCGGCAGCTCATCTGGCAGCCGGTCGCTCCCTGGAGGAGATGGGGACTTTGATTTCAGATCCTGTTCTGTCCTGCTTTTTACATCCTGAAATCACGGCAAAACACATCGCAGGAACAGTCATATACAGTGACCACTTTGGCAACCTGATCACCAACATCCGGAAGGAGGACCTCAGATCACTTGACCTGCCGGTTCAGGTCCGTGTCGGCAATCGGTTGATATCCGGAGTAAAATCGACTTATGGAGAAGAATCTCCGGGGACTCTGCTCGCTCTTGTCGGCAGCCACGGGTTTCTTGAAGTTGCTCTTTCTCAAGGTTCAGCTCGGGATACTTTGCAAGCCGGAGAAGGCGATCAGGTTCTTGTTGAATCTCTGAAAACGGATTCGGGCAATCTGTAAGATGAATCTGATTTGAACCGACGCTCACGGAATGAATGTTATACCCGGATTCGGTGCAAAGCACCGAATCCCCAATATAATCAATATGATATTTTCACCAATTGGGTGAAAATGTCAATTTCTTTAAGCAGCATATAATCATAACGATAGTTTTTGTTGGATTCTGTTAACACAGAATCCAGGTTATAATAGCGTTGTTTTTATGTCTGACTGATGAATACAAGTATGTTATAATTCTATTTTGAACCAGGAACAAGATAATGTGTCCGGCATCTGTTCCGGACCCGATGGGATAGAGTATAGTGAATGATACCCAATATACACCTCGCGTGATTTCAACGATGCAACCCGGCTGGCGGGAGGTGAGACAACTGACTGAACGCCGGTCCATTCAGGGACGACTCCTCTGGCCCCATGGTGTTCTCTTTTTGCTGACACTTGTCTCTACCTCTTTGACAGGAGGGATCTCCTATGGTGTCGCGGTTGTATCGATCCTGCTGGCGCACGAGATGGGCCATTACCTCATGAGCCGGCGATACGGTGTTCCGGCCACCTTGCCCTATTTTATACCATTTCCCTTGTTAAATCCATTCGGTACGCTGGGAGCGGTGATTCGCATGAAAGGCACGATCCCCAGCCGCAAAGCTCTCTTTGATATCGGCTCAGCGGGTCCGTTTGCCGGATTGATCGTTACCTTTCCTGTCCTGGTGCTCGGTGTGGCATTGTCCTCACCCGTAGTCGTAGACAGTCAGGCCGCAGAGGGCCTGGTTCTGGGTGAGTCTCTGCTGTTTAAATTGCTGGTCATGATACTACATGGTCCGATCCCGGATTCAATGGATTTGATGCTTCACCCGGTTGCCTATGCCGGCTGGGTGGGATTGCTGGTGACTGCCCTCAATCTGCTTCCTATTGGCCAGCTGGATGGCGGCCATGTGTTGTATAGCGTGTTTGGGCCGCGCTCACAAAAACTAGTATATATCTTTCTGGGATTTCTCGGTGTCTTGTCCCTGATCTACCCCGGCTGGATACTGCTTTTTATACTCTTGCTTTTGCTGGGACGAAACCATCCCACGCCTTTTGACAATATTACACCGCTGGATCGTCGACGTAAACTGCTGGCATTGCTGCTGTTGTTGGTTTTTACAACCAGCTTTATGCCCATGCCTTTTAAACTTTAAATCGAATGTGGTTGATATGGGGTAGGTCCTCCCGTCGTTGCACGCTCATTCCAGAAGTGAGGCCGATATGAAGATATCCTGGTTTCGCCACAAACGCTTTCTCATTGCTGTCACTATAGTCCTGTTGCTGCTGATCGCAGAAGCCACCCTTGATATTGTGGAGATTACTATGGGAGAATGGATGCGGTTGACCAATACATGGCGACCTCGTACCGGACGCCTGTGGGATGAAGAATCCAAGGACAGTGCTGGTCGGGCTCAAATGGAACAATGGCGTGAACAGGTGGTGACATCGGATTCAAGCACTGAAACCAATCTTCAGTCTTTTGATGATTTGATCGCTCTTTTATCTGCACGACAGAACAGTGCTCTGAAACGAGATGATTTTATCAGAATATATCGCTCCCTCGCCAAAGAAAAAGCTCAAAAATGGATCGATCCATCGACGGTATATGAACTCTCCAGGAATCAGGACTGGTCAACGGTCCATTTTACACTCCAATCCCAGCAGTTGGGAACCCTTTTCCTCGATAGATATCGCCAATTACTCTATGATCGATATGTCCCTCTGAATCTGTTCTTTGCCTCTTTACCTGAGACGGGATTTTCCGTGCTGGAGACACGGGAACCGTATGCCGGGCGGGTGGTGGCTGCGTCCGATTTTTTCTCCGCCTTTGATCATCTGACTCCCGAGCTTAGACGTCTTTTGGTTCCTGATATGTATCAGCTCATTCAATGGGGGGATCGGCTCGAGCGGGTGGGTATTTCCCGCTACGCTGTTCAGGATTCCGTTCGACTCGCCTTTGAAATTCGCCTGCAGAATCAGGTCAGAACGGTGGAGATGAAGGCTCCGAAACGGGTTGTCAATTCATTTATCTCCAAACTGAATACCACTGGCCTGGAGTCGCCGCTCATGACGGTTATCGAACAGGAGGACCCGGATGACTAGAGGCGGTATTTTCAAATGGTTCCTTCGAGCTTTCCTCATGGGTATGGGAGTCCTCCTGATCGCCCTGATCATTTTTACCTTTACCTTGCCCCGAATCCCGGACGATTTGAACTCCATTGCCCTCAGCACCCCCACAACTCTTTATTCAAGCGATGGCCGGGTGATCAAAGTACTGTCCAATCGTCAGGTGGTCAGTCTGGATCAGATTTCCCAGGACTTTCTCGATGCCGTTGTCGCTCTGGAAGACGATGACTTTTACAGCCACCATGGTCTCAGCAAGCGGGGGATCCTGCGGGCCCTGGCGACCAACATCGTTCAGGGAGGAATTCAGGAAGGAGCCAGCACGATTACGCAACAGCTGGCGAAAAATCTCTTTTTCAGTTACGACCGGACATGGACTCGAAAGATCAAAGAGTTGTTTGTTGCCCTGCAATTGGAACGACAATTTTCCAAAGACAGCCTTTTAGAAGCCTATGTCAATCAAATCCCTTTTGGCTCCGGTATCTTTGGTGTGGAACTCGCCGCGCAAACCTATTTTGGTAAACATGCCGATGAGCTGACCCTGGCTGAATCCGCTTTGCTGGCAGGCATTCCCAATCTGCCCTATCGCTACAATCCCTATAAAAACTATGATGCCGCCATGCAACGTCAGAACTTTGTTCTGTATCGCCTGCAGAAAGAAGGATTTGTGTCCTCTGAAGAGGCTGAACGCGCGGCCTCACAGCAGATATCCTTACGCTCTTTAAATATGCTGGCAGGTCATGCCGATTATTTTGTTGAGCAAGTCAAAACCCAAACCTCCGAATGGTTTGGAGATGATGCGGTCAATTATGGTGGCCTGCATATCCATACCACCATGAATCTCCGGCATCAATACGAGGCTGTCAACGCGGTTCGGGACGGCATGAGACAGCTGGACGAACGATTGGGATTGGCGCCCTATGATGAGGCCAGCTGGGAAGAAAAGAGCGGTTATCCGCAAGTGGCCATGGTGGTACTCGATCCCCATACCGGCGCGGTTCGGGCCCTGGTCGGGGGTCGTGACTTTCGCGCCACTCCTTTTAACCGTGCATTGTCTGGCAACCGTCACGTTGGTTCCGCTTTTAAACCTTTTCTTTATCTGACCGCCATCGACAAGGGACTCGTAACACCCGCCACCGTTTTTGTGGATGCCAAAACCACCTTTGAGACGCCCACAGGCCCCTATACCCCGGATAATTTTGACGAATCCTATGGCGGCCCCATGACTCTCAAGTGGGCTCTCACTCACTCTGTCAATGTTATCTCTGTCAAGTTGATGGAGCGGGTGGGACCGGAAGAGGTCGCTAATTATGCCAAACGGCTAGGCATTTCCACCCCTATCGAAACCAATCTTTCACTGGCACTGGGAACCACGGGTGTCTCTCCTATGGAGATGGCTCAGGCATATGGGACGCTGGCCAGTCAGGGTATTCGGCGGGAGTGGCACATGGTTCAGCAGATCAATTCAAATGACAATGAGATTTTGAAACAGCAGGATATGTCCAGCAGACGGGTGATCGATCGCCAGTCCTGCTATCAAATCATCGACATGCTGAAAAGTGTTGTTGACAATGGTACCGGTCGTAGCGTACGGAGTTATGGGTTCAATGCGCCGTGCGCCGGAAAGACCGGAACCTCCAGCAAGTTTCGGGATTCCTGGTTTGTGGGTTTTACATCCGACCTGGTGGCTGCCGTTTGGGTCGGGTATGATGATGATCGTCCGATGAAAACCCCTCAGGGTGTGGGCATTACCGGAGCCTCCGGAGCGTTGCCTATCTGGGCACGGTTTATGAAACGCGTCTATCGGGACCGGTCCGAAACCGATTTTTCCATACCCCCTGGAATCGAGTTCAAAGAGATCGATCCGCGAACCGGTGCCGGCCCTCTGCCCGATGGACCCTCTATCTCCATCGCTATGCGAATCCGGGACGATTCGAAAATCGACTCGCTTCAATAACTCCTGATTGCACATGGGGGTGTACGAGGCCTGTCGCAGAGCGATAAACATCGGTTGAAAAAGCGTCCCGATGCTGTATCATTGAGAAATAATCCTTTCCACAGAACCCTGGAATGACCCGGATTCTGTGTTAACAAAATAAAAAAAAGCATCTATTTATGTTCCCAGATTGTTTGTGTGATCAGATGATCTCAGCCGTTAAGTGACGATAATATATTGAATCGATTCGAGATTCGGTGCTCTGCAGCGAATCCGGGAAGGACGGTGACTATGAGCAATGTACTCAAAATCGCAGGACTGGGAGAAATACTGTGGGATGTGTACGATGACAAAAAATATCTGGGAGGCGCTCCCACCAACTTTGCCGCCCACGTCAATCAGGCAGGACAATATGGGCTGATCCTGAGTCGGATTGGCAATGATAAACTGGGAGATCAACTCATGCACGAGCTGATCTCCCGAAATCTGGATGTCACCGGCATTCAGGTCGATGATGAAAAACCCACCGGTACGGTCAAGGTCACACTGGATGAACAGGGCAAACCGACCTTTGATTGTACCAGTGATGTGGCCTTTGATTATATGGCGTTCGATCCCAAGTGGGACCTGCTCAGCGGACAGGTGGATGCCATTCTGTTCGGCACCCTGGCACAACGCCATTCTGTTTCCCGACAGGCGATTCAACGCTTTCTGGGAGCGGCAACAGATGCCGTCAAGGTCTTTGATGTCAATTTGCGGGAATGGAATGACGAGGTGTTCAACACCGTCAAGGTCTCCTTTGAAAAGGCGGATATCATTAAACTCAATGACGATGAACTCGAGCTGTTAAAGACATCCCTGAAACACGATGGTTCTGATCACGACTTTTTCCGTGACCTGTTAAAAACCTATTCTATCAACATGGCCGCCGTGACGTATGGTGGCGAGGGGTGTGAGGTGATCACCGACTCCCGTGTGGTT
>CAYPUH010000102.1:0-13663 GCA_964413725.1 uncultured Cytophagia bacterium | reverse complement strand
TTTATAAAATGTGACCTGTAAGCCACTCAATCGTGGTCTAAAAGACACAAAAAAAAAGCCCCAGGATAATTCCGGGGGCCTGTGACGAAACTATGTGAAATCAATCATCATCAATATGTGATTTCTGATGCTGTATATTTCGGGCGTCCATCAGCCGATAAATTGTCTTGCGGTTGAGTTTGGCAGCATCAGCCACTTTGGTGATATTGCCATTATACTTTACCAGCAGATTTTCGATATAGTTTTTTTCAAACTCTTCAATAATTCGAGCCTTTGATTCTTTAAAATCAAGTTCTTCGTCGGTTTTCACCAAAACCGGTTTGTTTTGTGGTCGGATTTTATCTGGAAGATCATCGACTCGTATTATAGAATGGGTGGCCAGAGCAATCAGTCTTTGCATCAGTCCCTGCAGTTCACGAATATTGCCGGGCCAGTCATACTCTTGCAACAGGATTAATGCATCGCTATCAAAGCGTTCAACCTCTATCAATCCCGTGTCGCGGTATTGTTTTAAAAAATGATAGGCCAAAACCGGGATATCCTCCCGGCGATCCCGCAACGGCGGTACGGTTAGATTGATAACATTGAGACGCCAGAACAAATCCTCGCGCATCTTACCTTCCTTCATCAGTTCCTCAGGGTCTCTATTGGTCGCACTGATGATGCGCACATCAATTTCGAGTTCCTTTACGCTTCCCAGTCGTCTGACGGTTTTTTCCTGCAAAACACGTAACAACTTGTGCTGCATATCAAAACTCACCTCACCGATTTCGTCCAGAAAAATAGTGCCTTTGTCCGCGGCTTCGAACAATCCCTGCTTATCTGTAGTGGCTCCGGTGTAGGCACCTTTGATGTGCCCGAAAAGCTCCGTTTCCAGCAAATGCTCCGGCAGGGTTCCCACTGCTACCGGTATAAAGGATTCTTTGGAACGATTGCTGTGTTCATGTATTCCTTTGGCAAGCACCTCTTTGCCTGTGCCGGTTTCTCCGGTTATCAGAACCGTTGCATTGGTCTGTGCGATCCGCTTCGCTTTTTCAAACAGTTGACGCATGATTGGGCTCGTCCCAACCGCTCCGTAAAAACCAACATCATTGGAAGAATCGAGACGACTCCTCAGGTAGGCATTTTCCCTCTGCATACGGGCAAACTTGAACGCTCGTTCGACAGGAAGGAGCAGATCATGATGGGTATTGATTTTCTGAATAAAATCAAAGGCTCCCTTTTTAAACGCCTCCACGACGCTGGGGACATTTCCATACCCTGTATACAGTATGACAACGGCATTGGGATCGATTTTTTTGGCCTCTTCAAGAACATAGAGTCCTGCGGTGGGAGTATCCATTTTCAAATCGGTGAGCACAACCATGGGACGTTCTTTTTGAATCAACTCGATACCCTGATTGGCATTCCGGGCCGTCAGACAGGTATACTTGTCATTTTTCAACAATTTAACAACCGGATCCAGCACATCTTTTTCATCATCGATGACGAGAATTTTGTTGTTATCGGCATCCATTATACGGTCCTCTTAAAATTTTCAGCAATCGGCATCAATATCGTCACTCGCGTTCCTTTATTCTTTGGGCTCGATATGGAGATTCGCCCCTGGTGACTCGTCACAATACCATAACTCACGGTAAGCCCCAGACCGGGGTGTGAGGTATCTTTGGTGGTGAAAAAGGGTTCAAAAATACGTTCTTTATGATCAATGGGTATCCCGTTACCAGAGTCCTGTATGACGATACGTATCATTGTGGACTCGTACGGATCCAAATCCGTCGTAACACAAAGTACTCCTCCCTGAGGCATGGCTTCCAGAGCATTTTTCAAAATATTGATCAAACACTGTTCAATTGTAATTTCATTGCCCAGCACCAGAGGCAATGACCGTTTAATCTGGATCTTGTATTCGATATCAGCGACTCGTGGAACCAGTTTGCTCAATTGTATGGATTTTTCGACAATTGTATTGATGTCAAACAGCTTGAACGCGGAACGATCGATCTCGCTAAAGGACTCCAACGCCACTGTAACGATAGACATACTGTAAATCTGATCCTGGAGTTTCCTCAATTCCTCTTGCAGGCTGTTGGTATCCATCGTCTTAAAATCATCCAGCAGCAGCACACCGATGCGATTGAGCATGGAGGAAAGAGGGTTGTTCAACTGATGAGCCACATTGGAGGCAAGTACGGACAGATAGGACATTTTTTCCGCAAGATGACGATCTCCAGCCTTTTGATTTTCCTTCGTTTTATCGAGCAGTGTAATCCGAACACCGGAAATTCGGCGTGATTCCACTCTGGGTTCGCAACTCACACCGAGACATCCGGAACGATGGCGTCCCAGACGAGTGGGAAACTCGCGCTCTAACGTTTTTCCATACTCCAGAGCCTCCTGACAGGCAGCATTCATCCAGGAACGCCATCCAGAAGGAACCCAGTCGGACAATTCTGTTCCGGTACGTAGTCGAGTCTGGAGAGAAGAGAGTATTGGCAAGCTCCCCTGTATCCGGATAATGCGATAGGAAGAATCGAGTTCTATATCGATTCGTGCTGTCTTTTGCATTCTATTGTTCTTTCCCTCACAAAGCCCTCTGCATCCATCCAACGGACATTACAGTCATGGAGTCAGTATGGTATCCCTCTCTGTCCCACTCCCCTGTTGTGGCAACAGAATCTCAACAGTTGTGCCCTTGTTCTCCTGACTTTTGATGTCAATTTGTCCCTGGTGGCTATGAATTACCGTTGCAGCAATTGTCAGTCCCAATCCCCGTCCTTTTCTGGACCTGGTACTGAAAAAGGGTTCGAATACCCGCGGCAAGTCGCTCGCCGCGATCCCCACTCCCTGATCCCTGATGCGGATACCGATCAGTCCATCAGTATCCTGTCTGACCGATAAAAGAATTTGCCCCGATTGTCCACTCGCCTGCAGGGCATTCATCAATAGTTCATACAACCCCCGCTCCAGTCTGGAATCACATCCCCACATCGGCGGAAGTGTCTCCGGAATCTCTGTGACAATGGTTGCATGTTTGTGTGGACGATGCAACTCGGCCATAAGAATCGCCCGGTTGATCACCAGAGCCAAATCCATTTTACGGACATCATTCGGAGTATGATTATTGAGAGCCCCGATTTTATCCAGAGCCTCCTGAATCCGTTTTGCATAGGTTTGAAGCGAATCGATCTCTTTTTGCAGATCGTGTGGATCCTGAATGGGTTGTTCGTGCCGATTTCTTAACAGGTCGATTTTACTCAATAGAATGGAAAGCGGGTTGCTCAAATCATGAGCCAACCGGCCGGCAAATTGTCCCAGGTCAAAGCAGGATTTCACAGCCGGCACCACCGTCTGTTCTTTTATTTTTTCCCGATGATGAGCGAACACCAGCACCCGCTTGTCATGACGACCCTCGATAAATCGCACCATAATATGCAGAGGTCCCTCCCGCACCCAATCCGCAATCCGCCGATTTTGATGGAGTCGGCACGTACTCCGATCTTTGAAACAGGTCGCCACGGCGTGCTGAAAATCGGGATTATCCGAAAACGGCGGAAAATCAGTGAGAGGTTGTCCCAGCAACTCACGGGATTGTTTACTCTGCCAGACACGAAACGCTGCATTTACAAGTAACAGTCGAAAGGACTCGTCGATAACCGCCACCAGGCCTGGCATGGTATCCACTACGTGTTCCACCAGCCGGTTCTCTCTCTCTCCTTGAAAAACACATTCTTGTTCTCCTACTCTGTCAAACTCGACATGAACAATGGTCTCATTTGAAGCGTTTGCCTGTTTTACAGCGGAAGCGCAATGGGGATAAGAAGACGGTCGACAAACACGCTCTATCCCGTGTGCCGCTAAAACCGTTTTCGCCGGGCAATCCGGACACGTGCTACGACGGCTGAAAAAAAGTTTATAGCAGGGTTGGTTGTGGACGGTCTGACCGGAGGGACCGAGGATATACAGCTGTACTTCAGCATCGGTATCGACGATCTGGAAATGACGGTTAATACAAAAAGACGGACCAAGGGTCTCTTTTACAGGTGTTTTTCGGGATAAGGTGGCATGCAAATCATCGAAAAAAATCACGGCAGTACCCGAAGGACGACTGCCTATACCCAGAGGGATAACTTTAACCCGCCCGGACCGGGTCACCGGACCGGGAAATGTCAATTCATTCTGGCGATCAGGCCAACAAACACCCATTTTATGAACCAATAACACCACATCGCGCAATCCACTGGAAATGAGCGGCCCCTCCTCCTGGTATACAGACTCGCCGATCCAGTGTTCCGAGGCCAGCCCCGTAAAATCACGCTGATGATCATTGGCCCAAACCACCGTGCCCGATTCGTCGATTAAAATCAATCCCAGTGACAACTCTTCGATCAGTCGGGCTGCCAGAGGTTCCAGATCCATTTCTGTTGTTGAGCGTGAATCCATGTGCAAAGAATGCATCAATCCTGTCCTTCAGAGTGACAGCCTGGTTGATGCAATATCAAAAACAAGAGGGGCAAAAGAGGAAAAACCACAGGCTGGTTTGACATCCCGGTTAAATTTTACAACCTGATGAATATAACGAGATTGTCCCGTGAACGCAACACTTTTTTCAGATTATCCCGATAAAACGACTGCAGAGAATCCAAATGACCCAGTATTGCCTCAAAAACACCATTGGGGAAACCAAAACAGAACCGGGGAGGAGGAAAAAGCTCCCCTTTTTCCCTTGAATTTAAAAACAGTGGGTCCTATGTTAACTAATGGAACCATAAAAGGACACGATGTGACTGAACATAAACCCGTTCGTACGTGTATCGGATGCAGAAGATGCAGACCTAAAGACCGAATGATCCGATACGTTCTTGTCAATAAAGTAGTGATCCCGGACCCATGCCAGAGTCTGCCGGGAAGAGGGGCTTATGTGTGCCCCTCCGATGATTGCCTGAACCGCGCCATAAAACAGAAGGCGTTTGCACGAGCGTTCAGACGATCGGTGAGCACCATTCGGAACACACCAAGGTCCTCTACGATATGATAAACTCCAGTCAAAAAACACTTGGTTTGATCGGTCTGGCACATCGTGCCGGAAAAATCGCAGTGGGGCGTCAGGCCGTGCTGGAGACACTCGCTTCCGGTCGAGCGCGACTTTTGCTTTTTACAACAGACGCACCCGAAAAATTGGTGCAACAGTATACCGAAAAAAGCGAATCCCTCTGTCCCGTCGTACACATCAATGCGACCCGATCCGATCTGGGTATCCAACTGGGTCGACGGGATGTGGTCGTTGTGGCGATTTTGGAGTCATCCTTTGTTCAAGGAATTCTGAGTTACTGCCGAACAGAAGAAAAAAGACCCGGTCGACGCAGTAAAAAGAACAGCAATGGCAATCCCAACCCGTAACAACTGATCAGCTGGCCGATTCCGATTTGCGCGACGGTAATGAGATAAGGAATATCTGCCAAAAGATGAAGATACAGTGCAACGCCAAATGCATTGAGCACAACCGGTGGCAACGGAGCCAATACTGGTTTGCGGAGCTTTCGTAACCAGGCAGTCGACAGAGCCGCCAAAAGGGTAATGAAACTACCTGCAAAAATATCGATCGGTCCATATCCCCCAAAAATATTGGCAGCCATGCACCCAAAAAACAGTCCTCCGATCGTCTGTGGAAACAAATACGGCAACACGGTCAGTGATTCCGCGACGCGTACTTGTATGGGTCCATAGCTGATGGGAGCCAGAGAAACAGCAAGTCCGGCATACAACGCTCCGATGACTCCGGAAAAAGCAATATGTCGGGTAGAGAACGCTTTCATGGACCGATCCTGTTTGATTCTGACAACATCCAAATCCTGTTATCGACGATGAACAGGCTGGATTATACAAAAAACAATTATGAGAAGCAATATTCTTTTCCGGTATCACATACAGACAGCGCGAATACATGGCCATCGACTGCCGGATGTAGACGGCTCATCCTCGCCACTGGTTACCTGACATTGAATAGGTCACCGTAGACGAATTGGGTACAGAATCACAATAGACGGATGTCCCGCGGTCCCAAGGACAGACAATTATGACCATAGGTGTTCACATGATCAGACCAACAACATTTCTAGTGCTCGCCTTGCTCGCGAATTCCGTGACAGGCCAGGTGGTGACCTGGACCCCCCTTTTCCCGACACGACAAGATTCCATCACGGTCATCTTTGATGCTACAGAAGGAACGGGTGGCTTGGTCGGCGCCAACAGTGTCTATGCTCATACCGGCGTTATCACCGATCAAAGTAATTCTCCCTCTGCATGGCGGTACGTAAAAACAAGCTGGGGTGAAAACACACCAGACACGCGATTGACGTCTTTGGGAAATAATCTCTGGGAGTTGTCTTTTCATATCGAAAGCTACTATGGCGTCCCCCCTAACGAAACCATTCGTCAGCTGGCGTTTGTCTTCCGGAATGCGGATGCCAGCAAGACCGGCAAAAAAATGGGTGAACAGGATATCTTTATTCCGGTCTATCAGACGTCGACCCAAGTTCGACTGATTGCACCTGTACGAACGCCAGTGTTTATCGATCAGAATGAAACCCTGGAATTGATCGCGGTGGGATCCGGGATCGATTCTCTCGCGCTGTATCAGGGCGACAACTTGTTGCTCTCCTCCGATCAGGATACCCTACGAGTCTACTGGCAAATGGAGACTGCCGGTATTTATTCTCTGACATTGTACGGGTATGATGCCTCGGAAGTAGTAAGTGAATTTGCTTTCGAGGTCATCGTCAATCCCCCTCTCAGCACGCGTCCTCTGCCGTCAGGTGCCAAACCGGGAATTAACATCCGCTCCGATTCTCAAGCCATCCTCGCCCTCTATGCGCCCGGAAAGCGCTTTGCTTATCTTATAGGAGATTTTAACGACTGGACACCGACTGCACAGCACTTTATGCACCGCACACCCAATGGCGATACGTTCTGGTTGGAGGTATCCGATCTCGACCCCGATCGTGAATATCGATATCAGTACTTTGTTGAGGGAGAGACCCGATTGGCCGATCCCTATACCGGCAAAATTCTGGATCCCTATAATGACCCCCAAATCGATCCGCAGACCTATCCCGATCTGATCGAATACCCGGAGGGACAAACCACGGGAATCGTTTCCACCTTTCAACCGGGTCAGACACTTTATGAATGGGAAATGGAATCATTTGAACGCCCCGACCCTGAAAATCTGGTGATCTATGAATTGTTATTGCGCGATTTTCTCAAAGAGCATGCATTCCAGGCACTCACCGACACCCTGAAATATTTTAAACGTCTGGGTGTCAATGCCATAGAATTGATGCCATTCAATGAATTTGAAGGTAACGACAGCTGGGGGTACAACCCATCATTCTATTTTGCTCCGGACAAATATTACGGTCCCGCCCATACAGTTAAACGCTTCATCGACGAAGCCCATAAACAGGGTATTGCTGTCATTCAGGATATCGTCCTTCAACACGCTTATGGACAATGCCCACTGGTTCAGCTCTATGCCAATGAGCCTGAAAAGAGTCCATGGTTCAACGTGACCGCCCCTCACACCGACTTTAGCTGGGGATTCGACTTTAACCACCAGAGCCTGGCCACCCAGCGATTTATGGATCGCGTGGTCCGGTACTGGTTAACCGAATTTCGTGTTGATGGTTTTAGATTTGATTTCACCCGGGGATTTACCAACCGATCCGGAACCAGTGGCCCGTATGATGCCACCCGTATTGCTATCCTTAAACGCATGGCTGACCAAATGTGGCAGGTCGATTCCTCCGCTTATGTGATCCTGGAACACCTGGTGGACGATAACCGTGAAATGAAAGAGTTAGCAGAGTATGGAATGCTCCTGTGGGGCAATATGAATCATTCCTACAACGAGGCCACCATGGGGTATCATGGCGGGGGCAAATCGAATCTCTCCGGTGCGTCTTATAAAGCTCGGGGGTGGAACAGTCCCCACCTGGTCGCCTATATGGAAAGCCACGATGAGGAGCGTCTGATGGTCAAAAATCTACAATACGGACGCCAAGAGGGAGACTATAAAATCCGGGATCTGGGCACCGCTCTGGATCGTATCGAATTGGCCGCCACCTTCTTTTTCACCATCCCCGGCCCCAAGATGATCTGGCAGTTTGGTGAATTGGGATATGATTATTCTATCGATTACAATGGTCGGCTCGGCAGAAAACCCATCCGCTGGGATTATCTCGATGAACCGGATCGTCTGGCTTTATTCAACACCTTCCGGAATCTTATTCGGTTAAAAACACTGCATCCGGCGTTTTCCACCACCGATTTTGATTTGAGTGTGTGGGGGTCCATGAAACAGATCACACTGTTTCACGACAGTATGGATGTCGTGGTTGCAGGTAATTTTGGCGTCACCCAAGACAGTTTAAATCTCTCATTCACCCGTCAGGGCACCTGGTATGACTATTTCAGTGGCGATTCTCTTCAGATCACGAAAGCCACCGACACCCTTACAACCCTGGCCGCCGGAGGATATCGTCTCTACACAGACAAACGGTTAGAGGGCCCTGAGCTCTATACCCGGGTCGAGTCCGGATCAAATTCGATGCCCAGCTCGAGTCAGCTCTACCCAGCCTATCCCAACCCCTTCAACACATCAACCCAGCTGTCATTCAGGGTAGAAAAAGAGAGTAACATGGTCTTTCAGATCATCAATATTCGCGGACAGGTGATCCGGCAATGGTCCCAATCACACATCACGCCGGGCCTACACCGTATTCATTGGGATGGCTCGGATGAGTCGGGCCGGACGGTTCCGAGTGGTCTCTATTTTTCGCGTCTGCGTCTGGACCGCACGATTCACAGGGGAAAATGTGTCCTGATCAAGTAACTCTCCCATTCGGGTTAGGTCTGGAGGAAGGTATGTACATTTACCGCTATACCGAACACGGTGGGCCATCGGTTCTTCAAAGAGTGGAACAGGATGACCCTCACCCCCACAGCGATCAGGTCAAAATAAATATAGCCGCCAGCAGCGTCAATCCGATCGACATCTACCTTCGTCGCGGTTACCGTCCAGTCTCTCTACCCCGAATTCCCCATTTTGATTTTGCCGGAACGGTTGTGGAGGTGGGATCCGAGTGCAAACGAATTCGACCGGGAGATCGGGTTTGGGGATGTAATACAGTTCATGGAGATGCCGAGGGCACAGCCGTCGAGATGCTTGTTGAAAAAGAGTCGCTTGTTTTCCCGACACCCGATTCCATTTCCAACATAGAGGCTGCAGCACTCTCACTCGTTTCGCTGACAGCCTATTTTGCCGTTCACGCACGGGCACAGGCCAAGGCCGGTGAGCGTGCCTTGATCTATGGTGGAAGCGGGGCTGTGGGCCATGCCGCTATCGAATTGGCCAGACAATCCGGAGTACAGATTATCTCCACGGCCTCTGATGAAAAAAAAGCCAAAATCGCAAAAGAGGCAGGAGCGGATACCGTCATCCTGTATAAAAAACAATCGCTGGTTGATGAGGTACAACGATGGACAGGTGGGGACGGTTTGGACTGGATCCTGGATATTTCTCTAAGTGAAAATATTCAGGTCGACCTGGACCTGATCCGCCAACAAGGACGTATCGTCGCCGTCGGCTCCCCAGTCGACAACAATCCGACCCTCCCTTGGCGAACGTTAAATCAAAAAAACGCCTCCCTCATGGGAGTGCTCGTCGTCTCTATGCCGGCAAAGGAGTTTCGTACAGCAGGTCAGACACTGAGCTATTTAATGCAGAAACAGATTCTCGTTCCTCACATCGGTCGCATCCTGCCGATTTCCAAAATCCATACAGCCCACCAGCTCCAGGAAGATCATGCCGTCACAGGCAAAATCGTTGTCGATCATACAGCATGAGCCGGGAACCGAGAACATACCACGCCCCGGAAGACCGTTCCGGGGCGATCATTTTTACTAGATCTTGATAAAAATCCGTTTGTGATAGAGAATCGCCATCAGTAAAAACCAAAATACAATGTAGGACAGGGCGAAAAAGAGAGACGCGTTGATGGGGCTGGCCCAGGACAGAAACAGATTTTGGTAAATCCATCCCTTGAGCGTGATGGTGGATCCGTCTGATTGTGTTACCGACCAACAAACCACCATACATTTTGCCAACAAACCGGACAACACAAAAACAGTGATCGGATTCATGCCATAAACCAGCAATGGATAGGTCCACTTTTTATAACCTTTGACATCGATCAGAGCATAAAGCAGAGCGAGCAACATCAAGGCACAGCCGGACGTGACGAGAACAAATGAACTGGTCCACAGGCTCTTGTTGATGGGGAACCATATACTGACGATCAGTCCAACCACCAACAATATACCGCCTGCCGCCAACATTCCACGGGCCCGTGTCCATGGGGAGTGTGTTGATCTCAGCCAGTGACCAGTCAAGACTCCGGTCAGTCCGGTGGCGATAGCCGGTAGTGTACTCAACAATCCTTCCGGATCCCATGTCTTGCTCTGGCTCCACATGTGGCCAGCAAGAATCAGTTGATCGACATATTGAGCAAGATTGCCTTCCTTTTCCAAAATTCCGGCTCCATATCCCGGTACGGGGACCTGGGTCATCAATATCCAATAGAGAACAAGAATACCCACCGTAATCCCCACCTGTGCACGAATCGAAGCATGAAGCACAATAATCGAGGCAAACAAATAGACCAGAGCGATCCGTTGTAACACACCGGGGATACGCATATGAGTAAATTCAAAATAGGGGAAAAGGCTCAAAAAAAGGCCCAAACCGAATAATATCAAGGTTCGACGAATTATTTTGCCATAAAGCTTTTTCTTCACTACCCCTTTTTCAAGTCGACTCGAAAACGCGAAAACAATAGCAACGCCAACGATAAAGAGAAAGAACGGAAAAATCAGATCGGTGGGGGTCCAGCCATGCCAGGCAGCGTGCTTCAGAGGACCATAGATGGTACTCCAGCTACCCGGATTGTTGACAAGGATCATGGCCGCAATGGTGAGTCCCCGAAATGCGTCCAGAGAAACCAATCGTTTGGAAGGTTCCATAGGCAACTCCTCATATTCTACAGAATTCAGTGTCAAAAGCGCATGAAATGAGGCATATTAATAAACTGTCCCCAAAAGTTCAGACGTCCTTTTTACTCTGTCAGTAAGCGTAACCGGACGTCTCTATTTTTCCTCCAGCGTGTGCCGGGGGGTTGCTGGAACAGAATCTGTCATAATTTTGTGGAGAATTTTGCAGAGGAAAACTCTTTTACCATTGAATCGATCTTTTTGATTCGACGTGAATGACGGCCAGCCTGAAACCGGCAGGTCAACCAGGTCTGAATAATGTCGAGAACGTCCTCCCACTCTGTTAATCGCTCACCAATGGATATCATATTGGCTTTGTTATGCTCTGTGGCCAGACGTGCGGTTTCCTTGTCATAACATAGTGCGCACCGAACTCCCACCAGTCGATTGGCCACAATGGCCTCACCATTTCCAGAGCCTCCCAAAACAATTCCACGATCACACTGTCGCGACGCGACAGCCTGCGCAGCCGGGTAGATATAATCCGGATAATCGACCCGCTCTGTCGAGTCGGTTCCAAAATCAACAACCGTATAACCCTTTCGGGTTAAAACATCAATCAACCGGGTCTTGTACTCATACCCGGCATGGTCACAAGCGAGTGCGATTTTCATAAGAATAATCCTGCACAGTTACCCGGGAGATGTCAACCCCGGACATACAGTGATATTAGACGGTACGGAGCCCCTATTGCATGGCAGAGCCAGATCATTCCATCCGGTAACACAACTATTCGAGAGGACGTTATGTGTCCCCCCCATACCGCTGATTTTGATTTGTAAAAGGGATATAAATTCAGGCCAAAATACGGAATTCATTCACTGGAATCAATACTTTTCAACCCCTCACTCAGTTTGCGACGCACGGCGTTCCCGAGCTAAAAAACCGGAAATAGGCAGCACGCTCGAATCGTTTGGGCTTGTAAACAGACCCAACGACTGAAAAGGATTTATGATGTCGCATCACTCCATTACCACCAAAAAGGGAGATGAGGGAAAAACATCTCTGCTCAACAGCGAACGGGTATCCAAATTCAACCCGCGACCCGAAGCCTATGGAAGCCTGGATGAGGCAAATGCATTTTTGGGACTGGCCAAATCGATGTGCAACTCGACCTGGACTTACAACATCCTGGAGATGGTACAAAATCACATCTATGTCATCAACTCTGAACTCGCCTGCCCTCCCCAGGATACCCACAAATTAAAGCGTCTGATACAAAAACGGGATCTGACAGATCTGGAAGCCATAGAGAGTGAACTTGAAGCAGAACTGGAACTGCCAAGAGCCTTTGTGCTATATGGTCAACGGACACTGTCTGCCTATCTGGACGTGGCCCGTGCAGTGTTCAGACGAGCGGAACGAAGAATAGTTGAACTCAACGAGATTGATCCCCTGAAAAACAGCCTGATATTGGCGTATGTCAATCGACTTTCAGATGTACTCTTTCTTCTGGCCCGGTATGATGAATTCAGCAACAGAGTGCCCTACTCCCATCCGACCATTCTGGATAAAGAGTGACCCTCATAACAATAACCCCGACATGATGTCGGGGTTTTTGTTAATGCAGGTATTGACAGATGGTACGGTGACACAACCAGAGCGGACGTCGATCCTATTCCCCGGAAATACCTATTTGACAAATGTTTTATACCGCTTATTGATTCGTTCCCAGTTCAGATTGTTGATAAAATTCTCGATATACACTGCCCGTCCGGGACCATCCTTGTGATAATAAGCATGTTCAAACACATCGCAGGCGATCAGGGGAATACCGCCCCATATCGCTCCATATTGATGTTCATCGACAAGAACGTTCAGCAATCTACCCGAGTAGAGCTGATCGAACACCAAAAGTCCCCACCCGCTGAGTTTGGCAGAAAATGCAGTGGCTTTGAAATCCGCTTTCCATTGGTCCAGGGATCCAAACTCTTTTTCGATGGCCCTTACAACATTTTTGCCCTGCGAGGAATCACCATCACCGCCCATCACGTCCCAATAGATTTCATGAAGCAGCGCTCCGGAATGATTCCAAGTTAAACGTCGTTTCAATTCACCAAACTCGCTATAGTTACCATTGGCCGATTCCACCTCAGCCGTTTCCAGCCCCTGTTCGATTATATTCAGGGCAGCAACATATCCCTTGTGATGTTTGTTATAGTGCCAGTCACTGGTTTCGGGACTGATCACGTTCTTTAGCAAATCTTTGGCTTTTTCATCACTATAAGGTCTCTTTGCCAGTTTCCATTTGTATGCCATGAGACGCTCCTATAATTTTATGTTTTTGATGCATATCGCCGACGAATTATAATGTGTTCAACAGCCTTGAGTCAGAAAAATATTCTGCCACACCGATACCAGTCGCAGAGATAAAAAACGATGCCGTAATCTGTCGTATTTTGCCTTGCAAATCATGGCGATAAATTGTAAACTATAGGCATTCATGCATCAACAGTCGGGATAATCCCTATGGAACTTTAATATGAAAATACAGTATTTATATGTGCCGGCGGGCTCCGGTTTGAGAAAACACGGTACAACAGCATCTTTGTGC
>CAYPUH010000101.1:0-13680 GCA_964413725.1 uncultured Cytophagia bacterium | reverse complement strand
GGCGCTGATAGCGGATTTCAACTCTTCCGCAGCCGCCTCTTTGAGCAGATATCCCACCGCCCCCTTTTTGAAACTCTCGCGAATATATTCCTGATTGTTGAACATGCTGAGGATCAGGATCAGAGTCTCCGGTGAGACCCGATGAATCTCGGTGATGGCCTCGAGCCCGCGCATCTTGGGCATGGAAATATCCAGCAACATGATGTCCGGCTGATAATCCCGGGCCTTTTCGATCGCCTCCAACCCGTCCCCGGCTTCGGCCACCACCTCCACTTTTTCAAATGTCTTCATCAGTTCCATCAAACCGGCACGAACCAGCGCATGATCATCTGCTATCACAATCTGTATGGGTTCCATAGAGTCACTCCGGATTCTGTTCGATCAGAATCAGTTTTTCGTTCCTTGCCCAGCGTCGTGCCCTGGACCACCCGAATCGGGCTACCTGGATGAGGCCGGACAACACCACGACCGGGCATCATAATTTCCAATCGCTGAAAAACGTAACAAACCCCTATCTACCCGTTCAATGCTCCGGTGATCATTGAGGTTCCACCGATTTATCAGAGATCCCATTGTCTGCAGCGGAGCGGCCAGCGGCATCGGTGCCGGTGTCGTCCAGGGGCAATGTCACAAACAGTCGCGTGCCACGTCCCGGCCACGAGGTCATACGCAGAGTGCCGTGGTGTGTTTCTACCCGCTCGCGAATCCCCAGCAGGCCAAACTGGTCACGACCCGACTTGAACAATTCTTTGGTATCAAACCCCGTCCCATTGTCCCGGATCAGCATCTTAACGGTATTATCCCGGACGATGAGTCCCAACAACACCCGGGTGGCGTTGCTGTGTTTGACCACATTGGTCAGGCTCTCCTGCGCCACACGATAGAGTGTGGTGGCGGTTTTCGTGCGAATCAGGGGACTGGGTTCGCGGTATTTGAAGCGCACATGGATCTTCCACCGCCGGCTGAATTGCTGACAATAGTCACTGAGCGCGGCTTCCAGACCGAAATCGTCCAGCAACGGCGGACGCAGAGTAAAACTCGTATTGCGTGAGATACGAATGGTATCCTGGACCGTGGCGATGGACTTGTTCAACATCTGTCCGCTGTGGTCAGGATCCCGGGTCAGGGACGACCGCAATGCCGTGAGTTCGAGTTGCAGTCCTGAAAGCATCTGCACCACCGTGTCGTGCATCTCTCGCGCGATGTGAGCTCGCTCCTCTTCCTGGATTTGCACCAGCCGGTTGGACAGACTGCGGATTTGATTCACGGCGTCTTCCTGGTCCGTAATATCGATATTGATGCCCACCACGCCCAGGAGGGTACCCTCGGAGGTGACCACCGGACGCAGCATGAGCCAGTAATGGACCCTGCGTCCGTTTTGCATCAGAGCAAAGGTATTGGAGACCGTCTCCTCACCGTTCACCGCCTTTTCCATACCGCTTTGCAACAGGTCCACAAGCTCGGGATGATCGATGGCCTTGCCAACTTTGCGTCCCACCACACCCCCCCAGTTCCGTGTAAATGCTTCGTTGGCCTCCCGGAACCGGCCATGTACATCTAGGGTAAACACTTCATGCGGAATGTTGGTGAACAGTGCCTGGTAGCGAGCTTGACTCCTTTGTAGATCCAGAACATATTGTTTTTCTTTGGTCATGTCCATGACCATACCTTCGATGCCCTCGACGATACCTTTTTCCACCACCCGACGCGCGTGAAATCCCAATGTAATGATTTTGCCGCTCTTGTGCCTGATTCGTATTTCTGTATAATTGACATCCCGTCCACTCATAAGTCGCCGGAACAGTTGGCTGGCCGACTCGATGTCTTCTTCCGGGACCAACTGCATAAAATGCATACCCACGAGCTCATCCCGCTCATATCCACTAATATCCAGATAGGCCTGATTCACATCGATGGCCTTTCCCTCGGTATCGACCCGAAAATATCCCTGCAGGGAGCGTTGCACCACATTGCGGAAGCGCTCCTCGGAGTCGCGCAATCGTTGTTCCGTCTCAACCCGATCGGTGATATCCCGCCCCACACCGACAATACCGGTTACAGTGCCCTCATCGTTTAGGATGGCCCGGTCTATCCAGTCCATCCAACGCCAGCCATGAACCGTCAACGCGCGTTGTTGGACATGACATTCGTACGGGGGGGTGAATAGATACTGCATGGCTTTCCGTGTACGGTCCCGATCGTCTTTATGCACCATCGGCATAAAAGAGCTTCCCAGCAGTTCGTGTTCGGATTTGCCGAACAGTTGACAATAAGCTGGACTCACAAAGACAAACCGGTCGTCCGTATCGATCTGCACCACCAGGTCGCTGGCATGTTCCACCAGCATCCGGTATTTGTGCTCGCTCAGACGCAGGGCTTCTTCCACACGGTTTCGCTGTTCGATCTCCTGCCGCAATCGCCTGTTCATGGCGATCAGCTCGCCGCTCCGTTCCTGCACCAATTCTGTCAGGTGCTTTTGATGCCGCTCCAGCTCATTCTGTCGCTGTCGTTGCTCGGTAATATCCTGCGTTAAAATCAGCAGCTGATGGAGGTCGCCATGCGGTATTGGCAATGATTTGATTCGGACCTTGAACAGGTGATACCGGCCGTTCAAGGTGAGGGGAAATTCCGTGTGTACCGGCTTCTGCCGGCGAAAGGCCTCGACGACGGGCCGGAGATAGTGACGCCAGATATGACGCGGGAACACCTCCTGTCCGGGTTTATTGAGAAAATCTTCCGGAACCCCCTGCATCAGGTCGGCAGCATGCTGATTGACATAAAGAACCTGGCCGGTTTCGTCTATCAATGTGATGGCGGAACAGGCAGCCTCCACTATGCTGAGCAACCGTTGTTCTCCCACCTTGAGGTGATGCTGAACATCTTTTCGCGTCTCCAACTCTTGCTGCAGCGATCGGTTCAAGGCTTCCAACTCCCGGCTTCGCTCTTTCTCCTGACGCTCCAGTTCATCGCGACGACGTAAAAGGGCTTGCTCCTGATCATGATGCGCGGTAATATCGCTAATGGTGCACAAAAAAGAATCCCCGTTACCGCTGACAGAGTGCAACCGGATGCCCTGAAGGAGAGCATAAAACGGGGGGGCGGTCCCGCGTTGGAGGCTAAACTCACCCTCAACCGGTTCGTTGCTTTCAAATATGCGTTGAACCAGACGACGAGCCGATTCCCGCTTTTCAGGGGAGAGGTATTCATAGATATTCGCACGACTGTGTTCCAGTGCTTCCTGAATGGAAGCAAAACCAAACAGACGGGCGGCCTGCGCGTTCATCGACAGGATATTTCCCTCTCGCGACACCACAGCGACCGCAGCGGGAAATCTGTTCAGTACATCCTCTGGAAACGGATCGGGCCGGGTGGTGGCCGGCCAGATCTGCAGCCAATACCGGTCCGTTTCCAGAGTCTGTATCAATCCCTGATGTGAAACACCCTCTGCAGCCAAGTTCAGTCGAATCTCGATGGTCATGAACTCCGAAGACAGAATCGTCTCCCACGGTGGATCCAATTGAACCGCCTCCTCCAGTTGACGCCCCTCTGCCTTTTGGCGTAAAAGATCCGCCAAGGCCGAGTTGCCCGCCACGATTCGGCCGTCACGATCCAATAAACATCCCGGAATCGACGATCGTTGCAAAAGGTCCGATACGATTTTTTCGTATTCAGTCACAACAGTCTCCTACGCCCGTTTGTCATGCTGCCACACCCACCAGACCCGGGTCCAAAACAAGTGAATCATGACTGAAAAAAGGTCATTGACCATAGCTACGGGTGCCGGACAGATTAAACAGGATAACCATCCACCCCCGATTGCAGGTCCGGTCGGTCAGGTTTAAATATAATATATACAGCTTTAATCCACAAGGTATAAACGATCCGCAACGAATAGTGGTTTTAGATTCAAAGTGAAGCGAGTCCCGATAACCGTCATCTGCCCATGCCTGCGGCGGGACCGATTTGATCCGGGAATGCAGGCGTTGTGGTTTCTGTTGGCTATACAAAAAGGAGGACACCGATGGCATCTCTATCTGACACATCCGTGGTGTATGTCCGTAGCTCAGCCGGAGGGGGGCAGAGAATTGAGCGGGATCGGCGAGCAGGTGGCTGTCCAAAGGTTAAGCTGGTTGGGGGTGTGACAAAATGGAGCTGGGTAGACGGCAGATCCTCAGGGCACAGCCCTGAGAGAGGTCAGCGCCAGGGTACAACTCTGGCGCGATCGTCGTTCGATGGGGGGAAAGGCAGATGTGATGGTTATTGTATCTGCCTTTCCCACTCTACCGTTCTTCGCGGCTTTGCGTGAGGCGTTTTTTCTGTCTCTGTGGGGTTCGCTTTTGGGCATGGTGCCGACTATGCCTATCCCGCGCGGTTAAAGACAAAGGGGACATTGACGGTGACCGTGCCTTCGGCAATGGTCTCAAAGGTCATGCGGCGAAGGATATTGCGCAGGTCGCGAATAAAGTTGTCATTGTTGAGTGTTGATTCCACCAGAGTGACCGACGCAACGCGTCCGTTGGCCTGGATGGTCACATCAAAGCTGACCTTACCGCGCAGGTTGGGGTCCTGCCGCAGGTATTTGTTATAGGTATACATGACGCGACCGTGTTGGCCGTTGATCACGCCCATCACCGCCCGGGGTGAGCGTTGCCCCACGGCCTGTTCCGAGCCGCGGATCCGTCCCGGTCGTTCAAGCTTGACCTCTCCTTTTTTCTCGAGATTTACGCCCTGGACGCCCTGAACGTCGGTCAACAGGTCGTCGATACCGCCGGAGAGTCCCATATCCATGAGGTCATCCACATCGGCGTCATTTTGTGCGCCGTCGCCGATCCCGTCACCACTGCCGCGGCCATAGCCCCGTCCTTTTTTCAGTGGTGTTTGACCCAGTAATTGATCCAGTTCCTGTACCAGTCCCTGATCCACCAAAAAGTCCGCTGCGGTATTGTCGGATCGCGAGCCACCCGAGCCTCCGATGAGGCCGAGCAGTCCCTGTCCGGTCACGTTCCGTTCCGAGTCCCCGCCACCAGCCCCGCCGGTGCGGCGTTGACGTTTGCGTGGTTCAGACTCTTGTGTCTCGGAAGCGTCGCCTTCTTTGGTGGTTTCGGCAACCCCGCCGGAGGATCCGGTAGAGAACTCGGTGGGTATCGGTTCGGGTTCGGCCTGGACCACGAATTTTGCAAACCGTTTGGGGAGCTCGTGGGCTTCCGGTGGTTGTTGAGGTGGCAGTTGGGTATTCTGGATTTTCCAGGCAAAGAGCAGTTCCAGCACAAACAACCCGAGAAAGGCCAGCTTGAACGGCATGTCTTTGCCCAGAGCCTTTGCCAGATCCCGGCCCCAGGAGTAACCGGGTTCATCGGCCACGAGATCGCTGTGACGGCTTTTATGATAGGCAAAGGCCACCAGCGCGTCTCCCACACGCAGTCTTCCGGAGCGACCTTCTCCAAGGGTCAGGTGATACTGGTTTCCCTTGCGAGGCAGAATGTCGTGCGTAAGCAGGTCCTGAAGATTCAGCGTCGAATCCTGATACGTGACCTCTCCGGATATTTGCCGGGTCAAAAAGAGATCGCAGGAGTGTTTGCCGCATTTTAACAATGTCTGTCTGCGCGGATAGTCGTCACCATAGACCACGATATCATTTCTCGGATTGTGGCCGATGGTAATGGAATCGTTTGGCCCCAGAACGCGTTCTACAACCCTGTGGCCCTGTTTTATTTTCAGCGCTACGACTGAGTGTTTTTCACGATTGGACATGAGGTATCGAATGTTATTCTGTTTGCAGGACTGTGAGTAACATGTCGTTATAGCCGACTTTGCCGCACGTCAGCATAATTTTTTTGATCAGGTCAAAGGTCATCTCTTTATCCGCCTGGATGGCGATATTGCCCCGAAATCCGGTCATCTGGTCGGAGAGGCTGCCGATGCCTTCGGACATGGAGCGCAGGCGAACCAGTTCCGTTCTCAGGGGAGCGATCAGCAGATTGTCAGACTGTTGTATGGGGTCGACCCGGGTGATGGGTCGACCGTCTACCAGGATCCATTCAGCGGTGATAGAGATCACAGACGTCACGCGCGGCGGGGTCTGGGCTGTGGACTCGGGAAGTCTCAGGTCTTCGGTAATGGTGACGATCTGACCTTCAGCGCTGTAGCTTTTCAACAAAAACACCAGCAGGATGGTGAACATGTCGATCATGGAGGTCAATCTTAATTTGAATGCGCCTTTTCGTGCCCGTCGGGGTATGGAAAAGCGCTTGAGATGTTCTTCGGGTTTAAGTTGAAGCATGGTAACGTCTCCAAAACGGATTCCGGTTCAACCGGAGATAGAGATATTGACAAAGCCATTTTCACGACAGCGGTCCATGGCATGGATGATGGTTTCATATTGGATACTATTCGCCGGGGAGATGATAATATCCTTGCTTGCGGGATATTTTTCGCCGATTCGTTGCAACAGAGTTTCCAGCCGGCTCCAGTTGTAGCCGTTGGTGGTCATGGGAATCGGTGAAAATTTGAGCTCAGGGCTCTTGAGTTCCAGTTCATCTTCCCGGATAAAGAGAAAATTGAGCACCATATTTTTAGGTTTTTTCGCCTGTTGCGCCCGGGCCTCCGATCGATCCAGGTTGGGCAGCGACAATTCCAGAACCGCCACCTTGACAAAAACGGCGGTCAGCAGGAGAAACGGGATGAGGATGAGAAAGATATTCATGACGGCGGTAAGATCGAGATCGGCGTCCTGTCGTTCCTGTCGTCGTCGTTGGACCATTTGTTTCAGATTCATGGCTACCTCGAGCTCGTCATGTGACGATAGAGTCGGGCGACGTTCTCATTGATTTCATCCACGGCTTCGTTGGTTTTTTCCACCAGATAGGTATAGCCCACCAGGCAGGGTATGGCCGAAATGATACCGAAAGCGGTGGTATTCATTGCCAGGGAGATACCGGCGGAGAGAAGAGTCGCCTTGTCGGCGGCATCCGCATGTGCCACAGCCGCGAACGAGTTGATCAGTCCCATGATCGTTCCCAACAGTCCGAGAAGCGTGGCCACGTTGGCGATCATGTTGAGATAGTTGGTTCGTTTTTCGATCTTGGGTATCTCTACCATTGCGGCCAATTCCATGGCGTGTTGAATATCGCCATCGGGGCCGCTCATCTCTTCCAGACCGGCCTGGGCGATTTTCGGCAGTGCCGCGTCCGACTTGTTACAGTATTCGATGGCGCGGTTGATGTTACCGGTTCGTATCATTTCGATGAGACGGTTGACAAATGTTTCAGAATCGATGCGATTTTTAAACCGGATGTAGATGATTCGTTCGATGATGATGGCGATTCCCAGGATCAGTGCGAACAGAATGACGTACATCACCGGACCGCCTGTGTTAAAAAAGCGGATGATGCTGTCCAAAGGATACCTCCTTTAATCTAGATAACCATATCGGACACCTCGGAAAGAGGGCCCCTGTCATTAAAAGCATACGGTTCATGTTACGCCCGGTAGAGCGATTTTGCGTAGGAATACTTTGATCCACAGAGACCGGTAACCCCGGGCACCGTTTCAGGACATTTGATGCCGGGTAGCGTTGTTGCGGTACCGGGATTCTCCGGTGTTTTGCCGCTGATGGGCCCTTTCTCCCGCGATCAGTGGAGTTGAACGTTCTGAGCAAATTCTGGCATGACGGTTGACAGCTTCTCACCGGTATCACCAGGGAATGACGTCTTTTCGCGGTTTGCGTTTTTCATCGTCGGTGTTGGTGATGATGAGAGCTTTGCGTTCCACAGGACGAAATATGTTCTTGAAAAACGAGCGTTCGATGCGAATATCATCGATTTCCGGACTGTTGCCCGGAATGATAAACACCGCCTGTGGTTTTTCCAGTTCGCCCACAACCTCAATCTTGTCCAGAAAGAGTTTGATGGCATCGTCTTTGACCGGTGGCGGTTCTTCGCTTACCACCCGTTTTTCGTCATTGCGTTGCGTGTCGTCGGCGATGGCTGGAATAGAGCTGATCATAGTGACAAGTGCGATCAGAGTCCACAATGGTTTCATGATGTCGTCTCCCCGGCCTGGGCCGTGGTGGTATCGGGGTTGAGTTCTCTGCGTAGTTCTCGCATCCGTTCCCGGCTCTGGTTAACCCATTTGTTGTTGATCTGGTTGGCTTTTGCTTGTTCAACCGTACGCTGATAGGTTTGCAGAGCCCGTTTTTTATAGGGCTGGGCGTTTTCTTCCAGTTTATCGGTATACAGTTTCAACTTTTCGTCGTCCAGACCCGGTGGTGGCGGGGATTCCATAAAGGCGCGGACCAGTTCTTCAAAGCTACTGCCGATACGATAGGATGCTGCCGTACTCCAGTCCGCCACTTGGTATTCCAGGGTCTGCTTATAGGCGTTCAAAACCTGGTTAAATTTTTGAATTTTCCGTTGCAGATTTTGTTTCAAAGGTGGTTTGAGATCCAGTTGCGCGTATTCCTTGAAATAGAGCTCACCGATCATAAACTGAGCTTGAGCGACAAAATAGTTGTCCAGATACTCGCCGGTTTCAATTTCGGTTTGGTAAGTCGAGATGGTGGTCTGGAATTTCTGTCTGGCCCGATCCAGTTGTCCGGCGTTAAAGGCCATTTCACCGCTTTTGTACAGGCATTCGATGCGATCCATTGTTTTTTCTGGATATGCGTCGACAAAACGGTCATAGAGCCGTTGCGCGGCATACCAGTCTTTGATGGTCTCGTAGCAAAGAGCGGCATTTTTCAAGGCTCTGGCTGCAAATTTTGAGCCAGGATATGTCTCGGCCAGTCGAATATAATCCGCTGCTGCCAGCGTCCATTCCTGGTTGTTTTCGCGTATAGAGCCGGCTTTTTGCAGAGCTTCGGCGGCCAGGTCGGATTCGGGATAGGAGCTGGCCAGTTCCTCCAGGGACAGTGCGGCCTGTGTCTCTTTGCCCATCTTTTGATATTGTGCGGCCGCGGCATAGAGGGCGCGTTCTTTGAACGTTTCGTCATCGGCCTGTTGCGCAATGGATTTAAGCACCGAAGCGGATTCGGCAAACTGTCCTTCTTTACCCAGATTTTCGGCGATTTTGAACTGGGAAGAGGTGATGAGTGTTTTCGCCCGCTGCACATATTGTGAGGAATCCGGATAGGAATCCACGAGTTTTTTCAGCCAGAGCTCGGCCTGATGATAGTACTCTCCTTCGAACAGTGATTGTCCGGTGTTCATGGCTGCCTGTAGGTAGTAGGGGCCGTCCTCGCCGCGGTCCACCACCGCCTTGTAGGTCTGAACGGCTGGTTTATAAAGTTTGAGTTCGTGCAGGGTCTCACCGAATTTCATCAATACCTGGTCGGTATACTTGCTGTCCGGGAAAAACCGGACATAGTCGTTGCAGGCTTGCAGCAGATCGATTTCAGACTGTCGTCTCAGTTTCGCGGTCAGTATCTCTCCGGTGCCCAGGAATTCTTCCAGGTAGATCAGGGTGCTATCCACGGCCGGATCACTGCCAAGCAATTGGTCATAGCAAAGGATCCGGTTATAGGCCGCATCTTCACGATAGCCGGTAGAGTCGTACAGTGTGGTCACGTCGTGATAGGCTTCGGCCGCGTGCTGGAATTCACCGTTGGCATAGTAACATTCGGCCAGATAGTAATTGATTTCGTCCAGATTGTCGGCGTGCCGGTATTCTTCCAGATAGGTCTTGTAATTTTCGATCGCCTTTTGATAATCCCGTACTCGACCGGATTCCTGGGCCTCGCTCTGATATGTTTTTCCCAGATATACGAGATAGGTTCCGGCCAATTGTGTACCGCGAGTGTACGCCTCGCCATCGGGCTGATTTAATGCCCACTTACCACCCGGGCTGAACAGGTCGATGGCTTCCTGACGCACCTTGTTGGCCTTATCATCCTGATTGTCTGCTTCATAGGTGAGGACGATTCCATCAAAGATATCGGGTGCGTTCTCATCGTTGGGATAGAGTGCAAGGAGTTTGCGATAGCTGTCGATGGCATCCTGGTAAAAGGAGCGTTTTCGGTACAACTCTCCCATTTTCACCAGAACCGGACGGGCATAGCTTGTTTCTCGTCGGGGAGAGAGAAATTCAAATGCCTGTTCGGGTCCACCATATTCTGTAAAACAGCTGGCGATATAGTGAATGGCTTCGGATCGCAGGTCGGCCTTGCTTTTGCCGATGGTTTTTGATTCGACCCGTTCCGCATGTTCAATGTCTTCGATCAGATAGATAAAGGTGCTGATAGCATTGGAATAATCAGAAATATTGTAATAGGACCACCCCAGTTTATAGAGAGCCATATCAAAGTAGGGATTGTCCCATTTGCCCAAGAGGGCTTTATAGTGATTGATGGCATCGTGATAGTCGTGTTTATCAAAGTGGTATTCACCGATACGAAAATAGGATTCAAGGTTGATGGAAGATTTTGGATAGTTTTGTATAATTTTTTCAAAATAAGATGTGGCCTGGACCAGGTTACCTTCCTGCAGATGGGCCATGGCCAGTTTATAGAGAACCTTGTCCTTGAATTCCACGCTGGGATATTCGTTCAGGATCCGATAGCAATAGTCGATGGTTTGAGCGAGGCTCAGCCGTGGCATGATCGGTTCCTGTTTTCGTTCTCCTTTATCGTACCGTTCGAGTTCCTGTTCATATTCGGCCATCTTGTTTTGAAACGAGAGGGAGGCCTTTTGTTCATAGAGTTCTGCGAGCTGGAACATAACGGTAGCGGAAAATTCACTGTCCGGATAGCGTTTGAGCAGTGATTCGTGCTCATTGATCAGTTTCGACAGTTTGGCCAGATCGGTACCGGCTTCCTGCAGGATAGCGGTAACCAGCGAGCTTTCCTGGGCGGGAGAGGGTCCGGCCCACAGGATAGCGAGGCAAGCCAGATAGAGACTGTATCGTTTAATAGCCCGCATTATGTCCCTGCAGGTTTTGATTTCGTTCTTGCATCCGGCGCAGGAATGAGGCACGAGCTTTTCCATATTCGGCATAGGCCCGCCAATTGCGGCGGTCTTCTCGCACTTTACTGCGTTGTTCCAGTTCATCCATTTGTCGAGTCAGTCGGTTAAAGGTTTGCCGTTCTTCCTGGATCCGTCGCAACAGTCCGGACCGGATATCCCGGATACGGTTACGCTCTTCCCTCAGATGGAGGGGCAAGGTTTCATCGTTGTGCAGTGGCAGTGAATCCAGCAGTTTGGTTTCCAGCATCAGCAATTTGAGTTTAATGTTTTCAATGTTCGCTTGTTCCCGTTCCAGGGTCATATTGACCCGATCCACCAGGGAATGGATCCTGTCCCGGGGTGGAAAGATATCGATGAGTCGTTCATAGACCCGTTCGGCCTCGGAATAACGGTCCAGTTTGAGATAGCTCCGGCCCAGCAGAAAGAGACCTTCTTCAGCGAGATCCGACTGTGGGGCGATGGAGACCAATTCGGTCAGATGAGGGATCGCTTCTCTGTAGGCTCCTAGTTTGGACGAGGCCCAGCCCGCTGCCAACAGTGCTTTGGAGTAATTCTTGTGACTGGAGGAGACGGCGCGAAAATCGTTCAGAGCCTGCTGATAATAGCCCAGTTCGTAATAGATATAGCCCGTGGTCAGATAGGTCTCATCCACCACATCGCGTGTTGCGGCATTGGTGATGGATAACTTTTTGATCTGATGAAACGCTTCCAGCGCATCCCGGACCTGTTTGAGCTTGAGATGCGACAACCCCAGAGTATAGAGGCCGTGCGGATAGTAGGCGGATCTGGATTCGATCTGTGCGAGAATGGCAATGGCCTGGTCGTATTGCTCCATTCGATAGTGACACAGACCGGCGTAATAGAGAGCCATATTGAAAATGGCGGCCGGAGGGTGGCCTCGTTTGATCACCTCAAAAAATTCCAGACATTTTTTATAGTTACCATCGTCATATTCGATACGCTGCAGACCCACCAGTGCCTGTGGCAGATAGGGACTGCGGATATATCGCTTGACCATATGGCGGTAGAGTTTGCGCGCGCCCTTTTTCAGGCCGATTTCATAAAGACAATCGCCGAGGATAATGATCGCCTGATCGATTTTCGAGTAATCGGGATTGAAATCCAGCAGGATAATGAGATCGCGTGCTCCCTCCCAGTAATCACCCCGGTTGTACAATCGCTGAGCTTCGATATAGAGTTTTTCTGAAGCCTTTTCCAGATCTTCTCTGAATTCCTGTTGTGAGGACCGGGGGGGGTGCAGAGCCGCTGAATGAGATGTCAAACCGAGTATGACCGTCAGTTGAAGCATCAGACAGAGACTGATCTGCGTTTTTAGACCAAAAAATGACATAGATGGAAATCACCATTCCTTCGAGCCATCGTCGAAGACGAATCCTATTATTCGGGTTTGGTTTTTTTCTCTTCTTCCAGATTTTCCCGCATTTTTTCCAGCTCTTTGGAAACCTGTTCGCGTTTACGACGGATTTCATGTCGTTTACGCATTTCTTCCTGCTTTCGTTCCCGATCGGCTCGTTCTTCCGGGGTCAGCCAGGTAAAAAGAGAGGTATGAGTGCTGATACCGACGATCACCTTCCAGTCCGCAAAGTCCTTCAGAAATGGACTGGCGGCCAGCCGATCCTCACCGGGTAAGCTGGTGAGACTGTAATCGCCAGCCACATCGACGATCAGATTCCAGGGACCGACAAAGCGGAGTCCCTGCGTCACTCGCAACAGATTTTCCGCAAAGGAAATGGTTTCAGTGTTGTTGATAAAGACCTCTCCGGACAACTCGGTGTAGAGAATCGACGACCGGACAGGAAATTTAAATCCCAGTCCACCGATCAACTGATCCTTGTCATCGGTAAAAAAGCGATCGAACCAGTTATGATCGCGGAAACCGATATTGAATGAAAATTTCAGAGGCAGGCGGGAAGCACTTTGTTTCAGGTCCATATTGACCAGTGCCATGATTTGCCAACCCGGTTTATCGGTGGTAAAGCGTTCGAATCTGACATTGTGGTTGGTGGCCGTGGGAATACTGACCCCTGCCAAAAGTCCATACTGCATTGTACCGCCATGTTTGGGGACATGCCATTTGATGTTCACGCGCGAGTCTCCGGGAGGTCCCCACAAATGTTGCTGGTCATCCTGATAAGGGACCAGCTGAGCGCACAGGGAAAACTGTCGTGACAGGCCCAGGGTGAGACCGACGTTCAAGGTATGATCTTCCGCCGCGTCATTGCCCTCGGAGCTGGTGACATATCCAAGATAACTTGCATTAACATACAACAATCCGGGATAGACGGGTTCTGCGTCGTGAATTCGTAACATTCCTTTACCGCCCTCGATGGTGACCTGCCCTGTGGCCGGCAGAGCGATAAGGGCAAGTAATAGAATTGCCCGGGTTAATATCTTGTATTGATTGCGTATCCGCGTCATAATGACATCCTGTCTGTTTGATTGTCTCTAACAGTCCCGATATCGCGCTCGTCGGGTGTATTCATGCATGGGGTGGTGCATCTGGAAGGTGTAACAAACCGTTGCGAAGATATGATGGAATGCTTGAACCAGTTGCCCTCGCTCATCTACCCCTCCTCAAACCCTGCTGGTGCCGGGTATCCTACCGGGTCCGGTGTTTCATCCGGCTTGAATCGAAAAGCAAGTCAAACCCGGATTCGGTGCAAAGCACCGAATCCCCAATATAATCAATATGATATTTTCA
>CAYPUH010000100.1:0-13738 GCA_964413725.1 uncultured Cytophagia bacterium | reverse complement strand
TTCATAGGCGGCGGCAAGGGTCGATGTCGAGGTCAGTGCACCCGCCAGAATCCCGGGTAACAGTATGATCGGAAGATCGAAAAGGTTTACACAAAGCACTGCTACCAGACTTGAGACGACAGCCACAAAGACAGCAATCAACCCGAACCGCATTCCATTTTGGCGAAACATCTGAAAAAACCGCGGTCCGGCGCCAAAACCGATGGCATAGATAAAAAATGCAAACCCAAAGGTTCCAATCAGATCCGGCAGGGCATATCCCCAATGACCAAAGGCCAATGCCACAAACAACACCCCGCCGGAAGCGCTCAGTTCGATCCCCCGGATCTTCAAACGACCCAAAAAAGCGCCCAACACCAGCAAGGTAAACAACAACACCAATGTATTGTCAAACAAGACATCCAATGTTATTCTCCCGGTTTCATTCCCACCACCAACACGATTAAATACCACAACGGAACCGCTCATCACTCCCTATGCATTTCAATTCAATCACGGTAATGCAATATGATAATATACTAAAAATCAATGACCTCCAAAATATTTTTTTACCCTGGATGCTGTGCTAACGGAATCTAAACATACTATCTTTATGCTTCTACTCTGTTTGTACTACCAAACAATCGCGTCGGCCAGGTAAAGATATCATATTAACCTTATTAGGGATTTGGCACTTTACACCAAATCCGGGTTGGGCTCTTCCCCGAGCACAAGTCGTGCAAAATGACTGTTGATCCTGATAGCAAGACTTCACAACAGGACAGTTCATTCTGGCCGACTGGATCTTTTCCCCTCTCGTTCCGCTGTGGGCTAGAACGAATCCCCGGCTCATTCCGTTCTTTTTTGCTTTTCGATGTTGTTAAAAAGTGGTATTTTCACAATAACGGTTGTGTCTACAATCCTTTGAACATACAACGAACACTCTATTCAATGGCGACTGGTTTGTCAAATTTTTACATCCTTATATCCCGATTGCGTTTTTTAGGGGATGTCGTTTTAACAACCCCTCTGATTTCGGCTCTGCGTACCGCGTATCCCGACGCCCATCTCACCTATCTCGCAGAGACCCCGTATCAGGAAATTCTCTATCATCATCCGGACCTGGACTGCATTATCGGTCTCGATCGAAGCCAGATATCGGATCAGCTGAGAGTCATGCATTACTTGATCTCGCATCGATTCGATATCGCCATCGATCTGTTTGGCAATCCCCGTTCCGCTCTGCTCACCTGGCTGAGCGGTGCGGGGCTGCGCATCGGGGGTGACTTTCGTGGACGAAAATATGCCTATACTCACCGCATTTCCGCTCGAAAGGGAAAGGATCCAACGGCTGTAGAGTTTCATCTTCAGTATTTGGCACCCCTGAACCTGCCACCTCATCCCCCGGCCAGAGCCAAAATCCGAGTGCTGCCCGAAGAGGCTGCCTGGGCCAGGGATTACCTGAACAATGCTGGTTATCAACCCGGAAACACACTTGTCGGAATTCACCCGGGAGCCACCTGGCCCGCAAAACGTTGGTTCCCGGAGAGATTTGCCCAACTGGTCCGTAGACTGAGTCAACGCCCCGGGACTCAGATCATTCTGACCATGGGGCCGGGCGAACAGGAACGGGTAGAAACCATCATCCAGCAATCAGACAGTCCGGTGTTAACGCCAAAGCTCCTGAATCTGCGCCAACTGGCCGCTGTGCTCTCCCAGCTGGACGTCTATGTTTCCAATGACTGTGGCCCCATGCACATCGCACCGGCTGTCGATACCCCCACAGTCGGACTATTCGGGCCGGGCGAACCCCATATCTGGTTCCCCTATTCACCGAAACAGGGCCATCGTTTGGTTCATCCTGAACTCGATTGCAGTTACTGTCACCAGGATCACTGTGAAAAAATGGACTGTATGGCTGCCATCTCTGTCCAGAATGTATATGACGCGGTGCTGGAGGCTCTCAGCCAGGAGGTACGGAATGAGTAAACGACCCCATCTACTCATTGATGGATATAATGTCATCTTTAAAAGCCAGGGCCTGATAGAAGAGTCCCCGGATGCTCTGCAACAGTCGCGAAACAAATTGATACAGCAACTGGTTGCCTATCAGAGTCAAAAAAAAATCAAGGTAACGGTGGTATTCGATGGCAAAGGCAATGTTCAGCCAGACAAGACGACCCTGAATCGTGGCGTCAATGTTCTCTTCTCCTCCTTCCCGGAAACCGCGGATCAGGTGATCAAACGCATACTCGACAAAGAACACCAGACCCAAAATACCACTCTCGTTACTTCGGACCAAGCACTTGCCTATGTTGCACGCACTCTGGGAGCCGAGGTCTGGAGTGTTGATAAATTTTTACAACAGGACCGAAAACGAAAACAAACAGATCTCGAACAACACAAACTTAAAGCCCATATCAGTAAACGGGAACTGAACGAATGGCTTCGTCTGTTCGGAGAAGACACGTCTTCCTGATATTGAACAGGGTCTGACAAGTCGAATGAATCATCCACTGCAAAAAATTGTGGTACGGCGACAAATGATTGTCGTATCGGTTATCGGGATCACATTGGTGTTTCTGGTTCTCCTCAATGTGGGCACAGGCCTGCTCATTCGGACATTTGGTTCTCTTCTCGAGCAATCACTTGATCGTCGTCTCAAAGGCACAGCAGTGTTCACAATAGAACTCTTGGAACGGGACCTCACCGGTCTTGACAGTGAACTCGAGCGGTCATTGGCACGTTTGACTCTTTCCCGTATTCGTTCAGAACACCAGTTGGAATCCGCGTATATCATTGCAGCCGATGCCTCGGTTCTGCTGGACTCCCGCCCGGATCTTGAAGCTCCGGTAAGCCGTCAGTATGTATGGCGTGATAGCAGTGTGATCGAACAGGCACTGTCCACGGGAATCGCCGTCTCTCCCCTTTATACGGTTTCAGGCAGTCATTTTAAAAATGTCTATGCCTCTCTGGGGAGCCTTTGGGGAGAGAAGACAATATTGGTGCTGGAGGCCGATGCACACTTTTTTGAAACCATACGAACCTACCGACATATTGCCTGGCTGGCCGCTCTCTTTAGTGTCATGCTACTCATTGTCCTCGCTGTGTCGCTCTCGTGGTCCACACGTCGTCTCTTTTACACTGAAAAAAAGCTGCAAGAATCCAGGCGATTGGCTGCTATGGGACAGATGGCTGCAACCGTGGCTCATGAAATCCGAAATCCGCTGGGTATTATCAAAAGCACCACAGATGTCCTGCAGGAACGCTACACCCATCCAGACAATCCCGACGAATTGTTTGGATTTATCAATGATGAGATACGACGTATCAATCATCTGGTGAGCGATTTTCTGGATCTATCACGAGATCTTAAACCAACAATAACTCGACAAGACATCGCCGCTCTCGTACAGACCATTCTGCAACAGATCAAGCAGGACCATCCCTCCCTGACGTTTGTCTATCAGGGTCCAGACACGTTGAAAGCAGATTATGATCGGGACATGATACAGCAGGTTCTGCTCAATTTATTGATCAATGCCACACAGGCTGTGGATTCTACAGCGGGACAGATTCATATTCACCTGTCTTCCCCATCCTCCCGATCCCGGGGAAGGGTTCAGATCCGAATTTCGGATAATGGTCCGGGATTCAAAGACGATCCCGAAATGTTATTTGAACCCTTTTTTACCACCAAAAGTCGAGGGATTGGCTTGGGCCTGGCAGTGAGCCGGCAACTCGTTCAGCGTCATCATGGAGACATTTGGGCCAAAAGATGTCATCCCCATGGATCGGAATTTATTATCACAATACCTGCCCGATGGAACGCCGATATCGCATCGACCTCGCCCGGTAGGGGATCCAACATCTGACGGTACGGATGCCACAATGCGTACCGGAACAGCGGACAGGAAGGAGAGCTCTATGGAGCACAAAATACTCATCATCGACGACGAAGCACGGCTCTGCACAGTCCTCAAAGCCGGACTCGAACAAAGCCGGTTATCGGTCACCACAGCCACTAGCGGAGAATCGGCACTTGAAGCGTTTAAAGTGGACCCGTTTGATATCGTTGTCACTGACATTAAAATGCCCGGGCTATCCGGACTCGATGTACTCAAAACGGTCAAAAACACCTACCCGGATACCGAAGTGTTGTTGATGACAGCATATGCAGACGCTCAAACGGCAGTGGATGCGATGAAAGCCGGCGCCTATGATTATCTCATAAAACCATTCGATATCCAGGAATTGAGACAAAAAATCAACCATATCCTGGACAAACACAGACTGTCTAGCGAAAATCGGGATCTCAAACAGCGCTTGCAGGAACAGATCTCATCTGATGTCATGGTGGGCACAGAGGCCTCCTTGAGAGATGTATTCGACTTGATACGCAAAGTGGCTCAACGGGATGCCACCGTCCTGATCCGTGGAGAGAGTGGAACCGGCAAGGAACTGGTGGCCCGATCCATTCATCAACTCGGTCGAGATCCGGAAGCGCCATTCGTTGCGGTGAACTGTAGCGCGCTACCGGATGCTTTGCTGGAAAATGAATTGTTCGGCCACGAAAAAGGAGCCTTTACCGGGGCGGATGATGAAAAACCCGGACGGTTTGAATGGGCGGGTAATGGTACGGTCTTTTTGGACGAAATCGGTGACATTTCGCCCGCAACACAGGTCAGGCTATTGCGGGTGTTGCAGCAGAAAGAAATAACGCGTCTGGGGGGCGTTAACACCATTCCCATTCACGCCCGCTGTATTGCGGCCACCAACCGGGATCTCGAGGAGGCGGTAAAGACCGGAGACTTTCGTCAGGATCTTTACTATCGAATCAATGTCTTTCCCATTCACCTGCCTCCCTTGCGCGAACGGCCCCAGGACATCCCCGATTTGGTGGCACATTTTATGAAACAGCAACAAGTAGACCCTTCCCGCATCGATTCATCCGCCAGAGATTTGCTTCAGGCGTACCATTGGCCCGGAAATGTTCGCGAACTGGAAAATGTCGTTGAACGGGCGCTGATCCTGTCCGGGTATCAGGGAATTCGGGTCGAGGATCTTCCGGCACATATTCGAGGAGAGCAGAGCGCTCCTTTTGAAACCGATACACCCGTTACGCTCAAAGAGATGGAAATTCGCATGATTCGCCAGGCGCTTAAAAAACATGGAGGAAACAAATCAAAGGCGGCCCGGCAACTCGGTATCACCCGCAGACAACTCTATTCCCGTATCGAGCGACTCGGCATCCCTGTCTGAACACTCTTGGATCAATTGGGGATATGACCACTACCGATTTGCCTTTTTGGTCATATCACCACCCCAATTTTGAAAGATTCACACCCTATTTATTCAAACTATCCCCTATATAATTGTTTTTATTGAATTATTAACATCGACCGAGTTGTCACACTTTTTTGGCACAGCCTTTGCGGTAGATAAAGGTGAACAGCAAAAAAAGAGATTGATCATTAACGTGACGACACAGGACATTATAAAAATTCTGTCTCAGCGACTGGATCATACTCAATCTGAGACACAGAGCCATTTGAAATCGTGCACAGAAATTTTGTGCCGACGACTCGAATCCGGCAGAACCGTACGGTTGCCGGGATTGGGATCCTTTTCTCCGCGGACACGAAAGGCGCGCAGAATGCGGCATCCATTGAATTCACGGTGGATGCTTGTTCCCCCAAAACGAGTGGTGAGATTTCGCCCCTCAAGCGGGCTCACCGATCGTGTCAGAAGCAGGAGAGTGAAATGAAAGCGGATACGCTTGAGGATCTCGTTCAACAGGTTGCAAAGGAGACAGGGACCTCTCTTGAAGCGTCACGTGTTCTTTTAAAAGAGTTGATAGATGTTATACGGGATGGTCTGGAACAAGACGGGATTGTTCATCTGAGCGGACTGGGACGATTCAAACTCCGCTGGATGCCCGAGCGCATGGGACGCAATCCCCAAACCGGTGCGCCCATCCGGATTCCGGCTCATAACAAGATCGTTTTCAAGCCGGAAAAACAACTCCGTGAACGGGTCAATAAGCCGTTTCGAAACCGGCGAATAAAGTGGCTCAAATCCTCTGAGGAGGAAAACGGGCATCCCCACAGACGAAAGGTGTCTGTTGCTGTTGTCGCCCTTTTGGTTCTCGTTCTGCTTATCGCATTCTGGCAGTATCGCCCCGAGAGCTCCGGACCGACCACAACAGAACCCGCTCTGGCTCGCACAGTTACCAGACCATCCGTGGAAAAACCAGTGTCTGGTAACTCGTCACAAACCATTCAACACGAACTTGAGGCAGGAGAGACACTCTGGGGATTGGCGGATCGATATTACAAGCGTTCAGACTATTGGCCGGATATCTATTACCAGAATCATCGGCAGATTCAAAATCCCAACAAGCTGTCGATAGGATCGACTTTGTCCTTTGAATTGCTCTCGAACCTGGATTCTCTCTCAACATCGGATTCGTCAAGATTGTCAAAGGCTTACTATGAGGTGTATAAAACACTGAAACCAATCAATCCGAACGAATCAAAAGCATTCTACAGAGTGAGCAGATGGTATGCGCCCGGAAAAAAGAAAGCCGTGGCAGATGCGATGGGCGATTAGAACACTCTACAACGCTGTCAATACCTTTAAATGAAATTGGGTCGAGCTCGGTATGAGATAGATTAGACCTCTCGATCAAAACATAAAACTCCCCTCGTTCGTGGAGGGGGCCCCATCCCCCTCCTCGTCCGTCCCCAACCAAAGCCCGGACCATATGGTCCGGGCTTTGGACTTTTTTTATCTACGAAAAAACCGACTCCACCATCCAGTTTTTTTTGTCCCTCCGTTTTTCGACAGATCGACTTCAACAAGAGTGGCCAACCGTGGCAATATTCGCATGATTTCTCCATGAATCATTTCCCGGGTATCACGAAATCGCTCCAGCGGAGCGTCAACCGGATCGGTGATGGAGACCTTTTCATACTCTAGCGGATCGTCACGTTTGAATGAACGCAATAAATGTACCTTGTCCATATGCTCCGGAAAGTGCTCTTGAAAATAATCCAGATGATCAGAAGACATGACCAGAATATAGTCACATTGTTCCACCGATTCCGCGGTCACTCCCTGTGATCGATGCGATCTGAGATTGATATTTATCTCATCCATCACCTTCCTGGCGCGTTCATCGGCAGGAGCACCTTCGATGCCCAAGGTGCCGGCAGAACAAATCTTGACTTCAGACTGCCAGTCCTGGGGCATCATGGACCGCAGCATCGCCTCGGCCATCGGACTGCGACAAATATTTCCAGAGCAAACAAACAAAATACAAATCGGATTCATTTACCTCTCCTTACTCCGTTTACCCAGTTTCTGCGTCAACTGAATCCCCAAAAACCTATCAATATAATTCTGTTTTCCTTGTAACAACAAAGGCTTCGCCCATCAGAAGAATAACCCTTTCCGCATGGATGATCAGAGTATGACACTTGACTCCACAGTGTTGAACGCCTATATTGTAGTAATTATTCATATATTCTCACTGGTGTCTGGTGGCATGTTTTCGGTTGGATCTCGCAACACTTGGAAAAAATACGATATCAGAGTTCGTTTTATATCTCAAATCCACAGACAACCCAAAAATCGCCACCCTCACTACTGGAACCTGGAGCGCCATGTCTCACAATCGTATCAAATTGTTCCTCCTCCTCCTCATCATCATACCCCTGGGCATCTATACCAAATTCTATCAGGGTCCGGCAGACGATTGGGTGCACAGCTTTGCCGGAGATATTTTCTATCCTCTATTTTGGTTTTATTTGATTCTATTGATCCGTCCTCGGGCTGTGCCCGAAAGGGTTGCGCTCTGGGTTTTTCTAGGCTGCACTCTGGTTGAATTCAGTCAACTCTATCACACAGACGGGTTGACGGTCATCCGATCCACATTCCCGGGACAGGTCCTGCTCGGAACCCACTTTGTCGCACGCGATATCCTTTACTATTTTTTGGGCTGCAGTTTGGGACTTTTTTTGTATAAAACAGTATACCGGTCAGAGAAATGAATGCCGATTCAATAAGCATACACAGTCTGATGGCACAGCGTGTCCGGTTAATCCGATTGCAAAGCCCCCTGGTGAAGAATAGTATTCCATGACATGCAGCCTGTTGAATACGGGTCCTGGATCATAAAAACGTTTCTTTTTTTATATAAATTTATTAAGTTTTTCCGTACAATCCAGGTAAAAATAATTCCGGACACCGAATTCCCACATGCTGCACCGACTCAACACACGCCAAAAGGGAAGCCCATTAAAAGACCACCCTTTGGCCCATCTTCAATCAGGCATCTTTACATTGAGCAAGAGGTTGTAATCCATTTTGCGAGCGCAGCCTCGATTGGGTTTTCACTCCGGTAGCCGTACATTTGGGCCCACCCCCGGCCATTCTGACAAAAGAGACAACGATAGCAAAGGCGAAAGGACAGCGATGAAGGTAATCCATGACCTGCAGACTATTCTCACACCGGATCGGATAAAATCCAAATTGATTGATCGTTACAGCTATGCACGCGATGCCGGTTTTTACAGATTGATACCTCAAATCGTGGTTCAGCCCAAAGATGAAAACGAGATACAATCTCTTTTTGTCTATTGTCGTCAGAACAAAATACCGATGGTTTTTCGTGCTGCAGGAACCTCGCTTTCAGGTCAATCGATCACGGATTCCATCCTGGTGGAGATCAATCAAAACTGGAAAACCTATTCGATCTCTGAGGATCGTTCCGTCATCACCCTGGATCCCGGGGTGGTGGGAGCTCAGGCAAACACCTATCTCAAACCGTACAAGCGCAAGATCGGACCCGATCCCGCTTCGCTCAATTCATGTTTTATCGGTGGGATTGTCTCCAATAATGCCAGTGGAATGAGCTGTGGGGTTCGCTACAATTCTGCCAATACCCTCCATTCCTTGAGGGTTCTCTTGCCAAATGGTGTGGCTATCGATTCCGCCGATCCCCATGCCGACAATCTGCTCAAGGAAAAAACTCCTGAGATCTATTCCGGACTGATTGAAATTCGTGATCATATTCGATCGACTCCCGGGCTTCGGGATCGTATTGTTGAAAAATATGGTAGAAAAAACACCACCGGATATGCATTGAACGCATTTATCGACCATGATCGTCCTGCCGATATTCTTGTCCATCTGATGATCGGTTCCGAGGGGACACTGGGATTTATCTCTAAAATCAGACTCAACACATTTGCAGAAAAACCTCACAAATCAGCGGCTCTACTGATGTTTCAGAACATCGAAGACGCGGCCAACGCCGTTTTCAAACTCAAGGAAACCGGAGCTGAAGCGCTGGAAATCATGGATCGGGCCGCCTTGCGCTCTGTCGCGTCCGAACCCGGCATGCCTGCTGAATTGAAAGATCTGCCCGACACAGCAGCAGCTCTGCTTTGCGAATATCAGGACAGTCAGCTGGATACACTGCATCAAAAAGTTCAGGACGGTCGTTCGGTGTTACAACATTTAAACCTGGTGCATCCTGCCGATTTTACCAAAGATGAGAACACACGTCTTTTGTACTGGAACGTCCGCAAAGGGTTATTGCCGGCAGCCGGAGCGATGCGCAAAAAGGGCACCACCGTCATCATAGAAGACCTCGGATTCCGGCTTGAGGATCTGGCTCCCGCCATTCTCGATCTGCAAGCTCTGTTTAAAAAACATGGTTACGACGACGCTGTTATATTCGGACACACCGAAGCAGGCAATATCCATTTCATCATCTCACAATCGTTTGACACCCAGCAGGGTATCGATCAATATCGTGCCTTCATGGATGAGGTGATCGACATGACGGTGAATAAATACGACGGTGCTCTGAAAACCGAGCACGGCACAGGGCGCAATATGGCTCCATTTGTCGAGACAGAGTGGGGTACCGATGCCTATCAAATCATGAAAAAAATCAAAGCGCTCCTCGACCCGGATAATATTCTCAATCCGGATGTCATTATCAATGATGATCCCGAGTGTCATCTTAAAAACATTAAACCCACTCCACCCGCACATGAAACAGTGGATAAATGCATTGAATGTGGATTTTGTGAAGCCTGGTGTCCCTCAAGAGACCTGACCATGACGCCCCGGCGCCGGATTGCCACTCTTCGTGAAATCATCATGCTGCAGAATGGTAGCGCCGCTGAACGCAAAATCGCCAAACAACTCAGAAGAGCATATCGATATGATGGTGTGGACAGCTGTGCTGCCGATGGGTTGTGCGCCATGGGCTGTCCGGTCAACATAGACACAGGAGACCTGGTACGATATTTTCGGGAACTGGGGCACTCTCCCTGGGGCAACCGAGTCGCTTTGTGGACTGTGGATCACTTTCAAACGGTGGTACAGGGATTGCGTGTCGGGCTTGGTGTCGCGTCGGCGGGAACCCGGGTTTTAGGAAAAGAACGGCTCACTCGCTTTACCCTGTGGCTTCATCGACGTACCGGCCACCATATTCCGGCATGGAATGTTTACATGCCCGGTGGAGCCCGAAAGTTGCCCGCAGTGCAGTCAAACGACACCTCCCCGTCCATCGTATATTTCCCCTCCTGTTTGAGCCGGGGTATGGGTCGGATAAAGGACGAACGGTTTGAGCTGTCCGTACCCGAAACCATATCACGCCTTTGCTCGATGGCAGGTATTTCGGTTCGATATCCGCACGATGTAGATGAACTCTGTTGCGGAACGCCCTATTCTTCAAAGGGTTTTTATTCCGCTTTTATTGCCATGGCAACCCGGGTGACTCTCAGCCTGTATGAGGCAAGCCGGGAAGGTGAAATCCCGGTGGTCATGGACACATCTCCATGCACCTACAAAATGAAACACTATGGGGACCACCTCCAGGGTGATACTCTTGAAAAATGGAAAGCCCTGACCATATTAGATGTGGTGGAATTTATGCACGATCAGGTGATGCCCAACCTTGAACTCAAACCCTTAAAGGGGACAGCTGTTCTTCACCCCACTTGCTCCACTCTCAAGATGGAACAAGACGAAAAAATGCTCGCCATCGGCAACGCCTGTGCCGAACATGCAACCATACCCGATCATCATGGTTGTTGTGGATTCGCTGGAGACCGGGGCTTTCTGTTACCGGATCTGACCGCGAGTGCCACTCGTCCGGAGGCAGAAGAAGTCAGGACCCTTTCAGCAGGCGCCGGACATTACTCGGTCAGCCGTACCTGTGAAATTGGCATGTCATCAGCCACCGGCAAGCCCTATTCATCAATCGTCCACTTGCTTTATCAGGCCAGTCCCAAAACGAAAGGACATAAAACAGAATAAACCAATGGTATTGGAACAAAGGAGATCCCCAAATCATGGCGGAAAAACAATTTAAAAAACACATCTTGTGTATCGGCGCAGGGTATGTTGGTGGCCCTACCATGGCAGTGATCGCTGCCAAGTGCCCGCAATACAAAGTAACCATCGTAGACATTAATGAAGAGAAAATCAATGCCTGGGAAACAGATAACCTGCCGATCTATGAACCCGGACTTTTGGAAACCGTAAAGGTTGCACGCAACCGAAACTTGTTCTTTTCAACCGAGATCGCCAGGGAAATCAAACAATCGGATATCATCTTTGTATCCGTAAACACGCCCACGAAAACCTTTGGTGAGGGCGCCGGAAAAAGCGCCGACCTGCGATATTGGGAAAAAACCGCCCGGGATATCCTCCGGGAAGCGGAAAACGACAAAATTATTGTCGAAAAAAGCACCCTGCCTGTCCGAACCGCCAGCGCGATGGAACGTATTCTCAATTTTAACAATAAGGGTATCCATTTCGAGGTGGTATCAAACCCCGAATTCCTGGCAGAAGGTACCGCTATCAAGGATCTTGAAGAACCTGATCGCGTTTTGATTGGATCCAGAGAAACAGAATCCGGACAAAAAGCTCGACAGGAAATTGTCGACATCTATGCCAACTGGGTTCCCCGAGAGCAAATCATCACCAGCAATATCTGGAGTTCAGAATTATCCAAACTGGTCGCCAATGCGTTTCTGGCACAACGAATTTCTTCAATCAACAGCATCTCTGCTCTGTGTGAAAAAACCGAAGCCGATGTGGCCGAGGTGGCCCGCGCAATCGGTATGGATTCCCGTATCGGACCCAAATTTCTCAATGCCAGCGTCGGATTTGGTGGTTCCTGCTTTAAAAAAGATATTCTCAATCTGGTCTATATCTGTGAATCCTATGGCCTGTACGACGTCGCCCGCTACTGGGAAAATGTTGTCAACATCAATGTCTTTCAGGAACATCGATTCGTTCGCAACATGATTCAGGTCATGTTTAATACCATCGCGGATAAACGGATCGCACTGTTTGGTTTTGCCTTCAAAGCCAATACAGGCGACACACGAGAAGCACCAGCGATCTATATTTGCCGCAAATTGCTCGAGGAACACTCTAGAGTCGTCATCACCGATCCCAAAGCACTGGAAAATGCTAAAATCGATTTAAAAAATCACCTTGATGAACTCGAATTTGAACCCGATCCCTACAAGGCTGCCAAAGGGTCCCATGCTATCGCTATCGTTACCGAGTGGGATGAATACAAACATCTGGATTATGAGAAAATTTACGCGAGTATGGAAAAGCCGGCATTTCTGTTTGACGGTCGCAACATCCTGGATCACCAGGCATGTTATGAGGTCGGATTTAATGTGTATCCGCTCGGGAAACCCGCTCTTGTACACATTTAATTTCCTTTATAAATGATCCAATCCCTACGCCATATACGGATGTCGGATCACTGAAACACCAGCTGACCCCCCTCCCGCGGCAGAGTAAACGCCCGGGAAGGGGGGGTATGGCACATGAAAATCCATAATCCGTGGTCAGCAGAACAGTACGTACTGCGTGCGTGCCTAATACGCCGACCACGCCCATCCGATCACTTTTATGACGAGTTTTCAATGACACTATTCTCAAACATATCCGTTCAGTGGGACGAGGATTCAATTTTATCCGATGTACGGCTCGATCGAGAGTCAGCCTATGCCAAAGAGTTGATCGAATTCATTGAACACGCCAAAACAGTGGCTGCTCCCAAAGCCGCCTATTTGAGTGCGTTACCACAAAAAACATCCGATACAACACTTGATGTCGATGGTGTGATATTCGAATCGCGAACCCTGGTAAGTCAGATAGACTTTTCTAAACCGTTCTTTCCCTTTATCGCCACCTGCGGGAGAGAGTTGGATCAACACCTCTGTCCAGAGCCGGATGACATTCTCAAGATCTTTTGGCTGGATACGATTAAAGAACGGATTCTACGGCAATGCACAGCCTATCTCAAAAAGCAGCTCATTCAAAATGAAAATCATCCCAAACTTGCCTGTATCAATCCCGGATCCGGGCATGAACACATGTGGCCCATAGAACAACAAAGACAATTGTTTCAACTTTTTGGTGATACAGAGACACTTTTGGGTGTCCGCTTGACCGACAGTTTTCTCATGATCCCAAACAAATCCGTTTCGGGTGTCTTTTTCCCCACCGAAAGAACCTATGAAAACTGTCAGCTCTGTCCCCGGGAGAATTGTCCCAATAGACGCGCAAAATTTGATGAAAAGGCATTTGAGGACAATCTCTACAATATGGATCCGGACTCTGACTCCAAAGAGCCTGGGCATGGGACTGAGTAGGCGAATTCCAGCACGGATTGCCCACGACCTTCCCTACCTGTAGACCCGAACCA
>CAYPUH010000099.1:0-13864 GCA_964413725.1 uncultured Cytophagia bacterium | reverse complement strand
TCCCAGGGATGAAAATCGTTGATGAATCTTTGCGTGTCGTTGTTATAGGCATCGAAACGGGCGCCAATGTTCACGATCATTCCACGGTATTCGATACGATCCTGCAGATAGTAGGCGAATTCCATGGGATTGAACTCGTGATTGTCCACGTGAAATGCGGAATAGGGATAACGGCGTCCGGCACCACCGAGCTCAGCCTGAAGATGGTTTACGTCGATGGTATGATACTTGAACTGCAGACCGGTCTTGACCTGATGGTTAAAGGTCACCTGACTGGTCAGGTCAGCTTTGACGGTCATGTTGTTACGTGTGGTTTTGGAATAGAGTGGCGGGGGATGACCGGTACGGTACCAACCACCGGTGGGACCGAAATAAGACTTGCTTTCATTGTATCCGGAAGCCGGATCGACGGTCTCATAGAAAAAGCGACGATTGGGATCTTTACGGGACAAGACCACATCCGTGTTCTCGTCCTGTTGACGCCAGTCGTCCACATACCCGTCGACGGTTTGCCAGTCAATGTAGGTTTCACCCGTGGCTTCGTCGGTCTTGGTGACGCCACCGAGATAATAGAGATACTCTTCCATGCTATCAAAATCGACAAACTCACCGGTCTCATCCAGGTCGGAGAATCCGTCTTCATTGTCATCGGGATAACCGATCCAGGTGGTCTTGGTGACATTGCTCAACTGAAGTTCATAAAAGGTCCTCGGAGACAGGGTATGGGTGAATTTCAAATAGCTGACCGTACCCAGGTCTTTGTAGCGAGGTGCACCTTCTTTGTAATAAGCCCATTTGGGATTGAACTTCCAGTTGACAAAGTTGAACAACTGGCCGCCATCATCGATCTGACCATAGGCGGTCAGGCTCATGTCGCTGGCCAGCGCATAGTTGATCTTTGCCGTCAGGTTGATCCGCTTGGAAACATCAAACGGCATGGCGCTGGTACGCATATCGGAATAGCTACCAGACAGGAAGAAACTGCCCTTGCCATCGGTAAAGGGTAGCGGACCACTGAGATTACCCTGTACTTCAACAGAGCGACCCAATCCTGTAGAGTCTTCAGGATCATAGTTGTACTCGTCAGTCGCTTTGTCGAGTGTCCAGTCGTACAACTGGGCGCGACGCTGATCAAAGATGGCGTCGGAATTTTCCAGAACCTCTTTGCGATCGAAATACCCGTTTGTGTTGCCATAGGTATCTTTCATCCAGTAGACGTTGCTGCCAAAGTGCTCGATCTTGTCGGACGGCGTACCGCGGACATAGATCTTTCCCGTGTATTTGTCAGCACCGCTTTTGGTGACCATGTTGATGATACCGGCAGAGGCTGTGGGAAACTCGGCCGTAAAGGTACCCGCATACACATTCATTTCCTGAATGGATGTGGAGTTGGTACCGGTCGCTGTGGTCTCGTCCGTATCGGATCGACGAAAGCCCTGATAGGAGTGACCGACATCGTCGGTACCGAAGGCACCCGTACCACCGCTAAAGTAGGTATCGGATACATCAACACCATCGACCAGAGTCTTGGTCTCATACTTACGACCGCCACGGACATAGCCCTTAAACGTACTGGCCGCGGTTTCGACGAGTTCATCAACACCACTGATCGGCAGAGTGTTGTCCAGCTCTTCCACACCCACCGTGCTCTTAGACTGCGTCAGGGTGGGTTCTACCAGAGGTCGCTCGGCGACCACGGTAACCTCTTCACCTTCAATCACAGTCTGAGACATTTCGAAATTGACCTGAGAGGTCATATTCGACTGAACCAGAATGTCTCTTTTGTTAATTTTGGTATAGCCAATGTACGTGGCTGCCAAGTCATATCGGCCAGGCGGGACGTTGATGATAAAATAACGACCCTCCAGATCCGTCGTGGAACCCAGAGTGGTTCCCTCGATCACGACGTTGACGCCTGGCAGCGGTTCTCCAGTTTGGGCATCTGTTACCACACCGGAGATCTTTCCAGCGGTGATAGCAAACGTTGAAGCAGATGAAAACAAGATGCCCACCATGATAAGCATGAGTACTGGAAATCCTGCTTTCCGTAAAAACTTTGCCATGATTCATTTCCTCCATTGTTTAAGTCGCTGGCTATTCGCCACAAGCGGACAAAAAGATGGTTAAAAAGATCGTATTCCCTACCTCCGGGTCATCACCTCCTCTCGTTCCTCATTCGCTCTTTTGTTTTGTTATGGCTGATCACCGTCTTTCTCATTTTTAACTGGCCCCTCCTTGGGGAACGTGTAAAGTGTCCAGGTCCAAATAGAAAGAGGGGATTGAACTTCTTCGCCGGCGGGCGGGAAAAATCCAATCCCCTCTGTCTGGGTCCAGTCCTTGATACTGGCACGATACCAATTGTCAGTGATCGTGAAAAAAGAAGCCGAGATTGCTGTAGTTTTTTGCAGATAAAGGCTCGGAAGCGTATTCCACACACGGTTCAGCCGGGTCTGCCGCACCTGATCATCGGCACCTTTCGGTGTCATCTTTTGAATCTGAACGGTCCGACAGGATGAAATCATGGGTGTCAGACCATTGCCAGATGACAAGCGTCTCATCGAGTCTCCTCTGTTTGCAATCCGTTCCGGTGCAGTCCCGCGCAAACGGTCTCTTCGATGATGTCTCGACTTTTGTGTTGTAAGAACAGCAAACATGACACGATTCCGCTGTTGGGACACGTTGCTTTTACTCAAACGATGCAGTGAATCGTGGCCGCTGCGACGGTCCTGAACCGCTTCTCTATTCCCATCTCTGTACCCAAAAGCTCTGATCATACGCAAAGAATCTTCCCGTCGCTAGTGTGTTTCCGCTCAAAGAGTATAAATATTTATCATATCTAATGCAAGAAAAAAATATTATTTTAACGCATCGGCTAAAATACTATATTTTCACCACTTGCAGGTTAAGCAATTAAGGTGTGTTTTAAGTTTTTGTTAATTTTGTTAAAATTTGTGATCATTCTCACAAATCACAAATGCTTAGAGTCAAACAGTATTGTTTTCTTTGTACCTAGCTATGATTTGACCCTTAACTTTTATCAAAGTTATAGTTTTTTTTTTCAGAGTCAAATGAATTCTGAACCGGTTTATCATTTTTTTATCCGTCTCAAACAGAGCCGCCGAAGGCGATCGGAACGGACTCGCCCACTTTCGAGCCGATGAAATCGATACAAGACCCCTCAGGATCAGATCATATCCGTTAAAAGTATCACCTGCGAGAGGCCTTGTTGTGATTCGATCAGTTCAATTCCATGAGATCGATCGTTTCCAGCTCACCGGATTGGACATCCAGACGAACGGTTTTGATTTCAAAGCCGTCCAACGACAGATCAAACTGCCGTTGAAAAAACGGAAATGACAGCGTGGTGGTGACCGGATGACCGGTACTCTCCCACAGTCGGATCGTGAGCGTTTTGGCCTTGCGATCCAATCTCAGGGCGCTCATTTGAATACGCGGGTCTGAAAGCTGGACACCCGACTCGAGCAGATGACCCTGTCCCGACGGAAAAAACGAGAGCGCCACCGGTTGTTCGTTGTGGACCAACGATTCGTGATCGACCCGCTGCCTACGCGCGTCGACCTCTCCCCCGTTCACCCAAAAATGAAAAACCTGCTCACCCTGATCGATACGAGGCGAATAGCGATCCCGGGGAACGACCACGCGGTCGGTGTCTCTGAGTCCACTATACGCGGGAGACCGCAACAGGGACAACCGGAGTTCCCCCTCGGCATGATCACAGCCATATATCCGGTCATTGATAACGGTCAGGCAACGGTTATCGGTATCCCCTTCCACTGCAACCCATTTCTGAGCTACCGCCTCACGGCCGTCATCCGGAAGATCGTGAATGCCAAACGCGGTCTGTCCTCTAAGATGAGCGGACTCGAAAGGTGTTTCCAGACTGTATTTTAAAAACCGGTCCTTTTCGGTCCAGATGACATCGATCTGAATCTCGATTTCGGTTCCGGATTTCGGGATGATATATCGCACACATGCAGTGGAATGATTGTATCCAAACAGTGCCTCGATCACACTGCGAACCGGCCCGTCTTCGATCACCCTTACCGGAGCCAGCCGGTCTTCCGGAACGCCGGCCGTTTCAGCAGCGGATGCCGCATCCAAAAGCGCAAATTCGCCCAACACGGTCCTGTACGCCACGTCCTGCCATCCCCAGGAATCTTCAGTATCCTGAATCACCAGGAGCTTGCCGGTACCGGATTTAATATAGTCTTTTGAATCCACTCGGTAACGAGTCAGCAAGCCGGTGGTGGAATCCACATGAACGTCGAGGCCATCCTCGTTGGTCAACCTGTACAGGCCGTCCGAACCCACCTGAAGCTCAGGAGCGGGTTTGTCGGGGATCACCTCGAGCTTGCAGTCATATCGATTCATTTGCGACGGCTGCAATTCCGTTCGAAAGACCACTCGTTTACGCCAATCGATATCCAGATTGCTCAATTCGTGTTCGACCTGTGACGGGAGCTCTTTGTCTCCATGGAATACCGAGACCTGGGTAAAGGTGCCGGTGCGATTGTCCATGGCCAGGTTAAATTCGCATTCCACACATGCGGTGACGGCATAGGGATGCGGGTTATAGACCAGAATCGGGATTTCTCCCTCATTGGCCTTTGGTTGCCCTTCACACAGGCTAAAAAAGGCGCGTGTCTGCAAGCGGGACAAAATCTCGAGTCCATAGTCCATCTGCCGGAGTGCGGATTCTTCCACAGGCGGCACAGACGATCCGGGCAGGATATCATGAAATTGCGACGTGCACAGAATTTGCATGGCGGTCTGGAGTTCATCTTCAGGATACTCGAGTCGGTCCTGTACCGAAGCGACAGCCAGCATCTTTTCCGTGCGGTAGAGACGGTTCTCCAGTTCCCGGTGTTTCTGTTTGATTCGGCTCATGGTGGTGTAACAGCCGCTGGCCCAGGGATTGATATCCCGATCCCATACCGGATCGGTCTTGGCCTGTTCCTGAACCGCATCAAAATAGTCTTCGGGTGTGGCATGTCGAATATGGATATCATCTCTTGAGGCGATCAGGCCATCGAGTTTTTGAACATCCTCGCGCGACGGCCCGCCTCCATGGTTCCCCACGCCCCACAACACAAGTCCAGCTTCTGCATACGGATTTTCCTCAAGCCAGGTTTCAACTTTTTTATCTGCCTCGCCAAGCGATGAATTATAATGGCTTATAACCCGTTGTGCAATCACTTCCGACCCGTCCACCCCTATCCACCGGAACCGCTCAGCGGGAAGAGAGCGGAAGGTGTGGTCCGGACGACAAAAGAGATAAGAGTCATAACCGGCGTTGCGCTTGATCTTCACCAGTCCCCGGCTGTGACCGTATGGATCGAAATTGATGGCGGTGCGAGGCTGAACACCAAATTTCTACAGAAAATATCGACGACCCAGCTGCATCTGTCGCACAAAGGATTCTCCACAGGGCATATTGCAGTCGGGTTGCAGATACCAGCCGCCCATGATGTGCCAGCGTTTTTGTTCGACCAATTTCTGAATACGGGCAAACAGCTCGGGTTCATACTGTTCGACCCATTGATAAAGAATGACCTCGTTGTGATTGAACACAAACGCATCATAAGCTTCACAGATATCGGCAGCCGTCCTGAAGGTAGAGAGAGTGGCAGCAACGCCCTCTTCCCACTCCCACAACCAGACCGGATCGAGGTGTGCGTTACAGACAAGGTAGAGTTCTCTGGACATCCTGTTCCTTTCCAACGTCAAATCATTCAAAAGCCATTCTATAGAGCGTATTTCTCTTTCAATTCTTCGACGTTACGTATTGTTGGGTGTTTATCGTTTTGTTTGTGATCACTGCTGTCCAAAACAAACAAAATCATCATTGCTGTAAATTGTAAATATGTCATTTAACTCGTTTTTGAGCCAACCTATCAAAACAGGTCGACAAAAACAATAACACAGAGTTAATCAGAGAAAAAATCAAGTACACAGAGAAAATTCAATTTCAAAAGCGTTATTGCAACAGGATCTCTTTTGTTTCAAAAACGTTGCTGTTAAATCAGTTCATTTCATTGATTTTAATTTGCTTGACAAGTTAATCTTGGAGAATGATTTTACAGTTTCAACCCATCCAAACCCATCATCTTTCTTGCTTTTCTCGGTTGTTCTTGGGGACCTCTGGTGATCATTCTTTTGTTTTGATTCGTATAATCGATCAGGAACTTAAAGGGGCCGGTTTGTCCGTAGCAGATTCGATTTCCCGGATCCACTGCCTTGCGGTCTGCACGCTTTTCCGGATCGCCCGATCTTCCCGGTGCAATGCTTCTTCCGGATCCGGAAGCGCCGGACTGGGAATCTCGAGCACAAGACGATCCAACTGAACGGACTGTAAAAGCAGAGTCAGCATCTCCCGTACCGGCAGGGATCCTTCGCCCAGAGCCACCCCGGTATATTCGCAGCCATGGAAGGTCATGGTGACGCGATAATCCTTGATATGGGTGCTCAGCGCATACGGAGCCATACGCTTCACGGCATCGATCGGGTTTTCACCGACAGCGATCATGTTGCCGAAATCGAGACAAATGCCGACCTGAGGATGATCTAGCCAGGTGACCAAACTCACCAGTTCCTCGCTGGTCACCTCTCCATGATTTTCGATGGCCAGCTGAACACGGGCCCGTTCGAGATCGGGCAGACACGCTTCGATCTGGCGACGGGCGCGTTCGAGTTCCGCTTTGATATCGATAGCAGGGTCATTGCGATCAAATCCGATAAAACTTCGGATCACCGGTGAACCCAGGTGCGTGGCCATGCGAATCCCGGCACGAATCGATTCGGGCGTCACATCCATCAAACCACACTCGACAAACAACCCGTATTGATCGGCCTGCTGTCGGACCGCATCCCAAACAGAGGGTTGATTCAGGGAAACATGCATGGGATCCAGCTGAAAGCCGTCGAGGTCCAGTTCGGCCACCCGGTCCACAAACCGGCTTGTGGTCCATGGGATGGGCGGATCGAAATCGGGATGTGCCCCAAAGGCGAGGTGATAACTGTAACTGTCCAGTCCAAGACGCATATCATGTCCTATGGTGATAATACAACTTTAATAGCTTCCCCGGACTGCACCATCCGGATGGCCTCTTCATACTGGTCAAAGTGAAATTCTGCGGACACCATGGGGGCGGTACGGAGCTGACCGGTCTCCACCCATTGCACAACGGCCCTGAGGTCCTCTACGGTCAGCCATTTGGAGCCGACGAGGGTCAACTCGTGATCAAATATCGGATAGGGGTCGAGACAAAACTCGCCCTCCGAGTACCCAAACAGAATCACGGCATCCCGAGCCATATCCACGGACTGTCGATAGGACCGGGCGTTGCCGGTGGTTTCATAGACCCGATCGGGAGCGTGCGCGGCTACGTTGCGATAGGTTACGGGGTCGCTCACATCATAGACGGCGTGGGCACCCAATTCTTTGGCCAGATCGAGACGACCGGCATTGATATCGATGCCGACAATCTCTTCCGCTCCAAGGACAGACAACATCTGAATAGCGGTCAAGCCGGCCGGTCCGAGCCCGGCCACGACGACGGTGGTTCCCTGCCAGTCAGTACATTTGCGCACGCCCCGGTGAACACACCCCATCAGTTCGGCAAAGGCGATACTGCGCGGATCCACCGTCCGGGCCACCGGCACCACTTGCGATGCCTCGCGCACCACCAGTTCACGGTACAGCGGCGGACCGCCGAGACCGGACATGACCACGCGATCACCGACAGATAGCGAGTCGACCTGATCACCCGCTTCAACCACAATTCCCACCCCTTCATGACCCGGGAAACCAGCGATCCCATATTCCAGATATTCGAGTTTATGATATCCCCCGGTCCAAACCTTAACGTCGTGCTGATTGCACAACGCCGCTGCTTCCAGTTTCACCAGGACTTCACCCGGTCCCACATCCGGTTGTGGCAGGTCGACGATTTCATAACGACCCGGGCGTTCCACCAAAATCGATTTCATTTTAAATCCTTTCACAGTAAACACATGCACACCTCGGGCCCGAAACAACCGGTATGACAAGGAGAAATGTTCCAGACACACTATCGATTCCTGTTTTCAGTGTGTTTCGAATGCAGAGAACAGGGGGTGAACCCGGGTTCACCCTTCTGGAGTGTGCTGAAGTTTGAGTTCGTTCAATTTCTGTTCCAGTTGTTCCAGGAGGTCCTGTTCATCTCGGTAAGATATGGTAAGTTTGTGCAGCTTGGGTCCGCCTTTTTGTTCCCGTGCCATCTTGAGTGCGTCGTCACCGGTTATGGGTTTGTCGGCGGTCTTTATCGTATCTAAAAGCTTCTGTTGTCGCTGGGGGTGTTGGTTCAGCAGCAACAGAGCCCGCGCGTGCTTTTCGGTGATGGGATTACCGTCTGACTGCTGACTGGCGGAGACGATTTCCGCCTGTATGGGTTCGGGTAGATTGAGCAGTGCCAGATATTGCTGCCGCCGACGGGTGCTGAGTCCCACCTGCTGTTCAACATCGGCCCAGACGCTTTCCTCCCCGAGACGTTTTTTATACTCCAGCAGGGCTACCGCTTTTTCCACCGGGGACAGGTCCTCGCGCTGTATGTTTTCAACGAGTTGCTGGGCATACCGATTTTCATCCGTGAGACCATCACGAATCAGGCAGGGCACCTCGTCGAGACCAGCCAGCTTGGCAGCGTGATAACGCCGTTCTCCGGAGATGATCTTGTAATACCCCTCTCCCTCCGGATCCACATTAAGGGGCTGCAGGATTCCATACTGTCGAATGGATTGGGCCAGTTCGTCGAGACTCTCGGGTGTAAAGCGTTTGCGCGGCTGCTCGGGATCGGGTTGTATGCGTTCCAGAGGAATCCATCTGGCATTGCGGACCCGACGGACGTGATCACCCGGAGCCGCAGCGGCCCCATGCGCCGCACGTGGCCGAGCCTCCCGTCCCTGAACATCCAACTCTATATTCGTCAACATCTGTTCAAGCAGTTTGTTCTTTTTCGACATAGCTCAGCAACTCTTTAGTAAACTCTCTAAAAACATTGGCTTGAGTCGATCTGGGAAGATAGTAATTGACCGGCTGTTTGGCCGTGGCGGCCTCGGTGTATTGAACATGATTGTTAAACTCTGTCCGGAAAATCTGATCGGAATAGGTGTCCCGTAACACCTGATTGTAGGTCGTTTCCAGAGACCGCCGTTTCTCATATTTATTGATAACAAACCCCAAAACGCGCAAATCAGGATTGGCGCGGCGTCGGACCCGGTCCACATAGGTCTGAATCTGTGACGATCCCTTGACCGCCCATTCCTGACATTCGATGGGAACCAACAAACCGTGAGCGGCCACCAACGCCATGCGCGTGGCTCGACCGAGATTGGGAGGACAATCGATCAATATATAGTCATAGCGAGCAGTGATGTCTTGTAACGATTCCAGCAGATAAAACTGGGCATCGTCGTCACCGGCAAGTCGGGTGTCCAGATCGCTGAGCGCCAGGTTGGCGGGCAGCAGGTCAATGCCGTCAAATTCGGTCTGTCGGATGATGTTGCCGACATCTTCATCGTCGATCAGCATATCGGTAACGGTGGGAGACAAGGTGTGAACATGATCGATAAACGCAGAGGAGAGATTGGCCTGCTGATCCATATCCACCAGCAGGATCGATTTGCCCATCTCGGACAAAACACCTGCGGTTCCCATGGTCAACGTGGTTTTGCCGACTCCCCCCTTTTGATTCGCAAAGGCAATATGATAACTCATAACCGGTTGTGTTCCTTTTGCGGGTTGCGGGATCCGTTGTCGTTTGTTCGTAATCAGGTTGTAAGATTGGCAGGTTGGCTAGCTTCCCGGTTCCGTTACCAGAGGTGAACAGCGGACCCGGGTCGTTCAAATAAGGTTGTATTGTACCATTCTGAGGGGATAATGTCAAGTCTTTTTGCGAAAGGGACAAGCGAAAGCGGAAGGGATAAAGATAAATGATGAACCCAATGATCAGGGACCTCCCGTACAGGCTCAGCACCACCCCGCCATGCCGGCGTTCGCAGGCATCCAGTGAGAACCCACAAGCAGGGAGATGAAAAATCGATGGCAGAGATCAGGGCTATCGACAAACATGGATATAAGCCGGAAAACAAAAAGCCAGAGTGTTACCAGGAACACTCTGGCCGAACGCCTTACTTGGCAGCGATCATCATGATCTCGACCAGGCCGTCTTTGGGTAGACGACTGACTTGGACCACAGCTCGCGCTGGAAACGGTGCGTCAAAGAAATCTGAATAGACCTCGTTAAATGCACCATAGTTGTCCATATCGGTGATGAACACCTGGCATTGAACCACATCGCTCAAAGAGTAACCGGACGCTTTTAACACGGACGCCTGATTTTCCAGCGCCTGCCGGGCCTGAGCCTGAATTCCCCCTTTAGCGAATTCGCCGGTATCCGGTACCATACCGAGCTGTCCGGAACAGTAGATGGTATTGCCGATCTGCACGGCCTGAGAGTAGGGACCAATGGCCTCCGGTGCCATTTCAGTGGCAATCACGGTCTTGGGTACGTGTTGTGGCTGTTGGCAGGCAACCCCTATAAGCGCCAGGAGTAATAAAATGCCCAAACGTTTCATCGATGAACCTCCAAATGGTTTGAGATGATGGGTCTCGGGATCTCTATGAAACAGAATCGCCGGAAAAGGATCCCGGCAGGATCCCATGAACATTGTACCACACGTACAAATTAAAACGGGAAAACAGCCCCACTCCTGAAGCTGTTTTCCCGTATAATATAATGGATTTATTTGTAAAAGCAAATCCGGAAACACTGCCCGAACACATTACGAGGCATCGTTTCGTTCCACATACTGAAAATCCAGATCAGATTGTTCGGCCAGCTGCATGACCACCCGTGCGGTCAGAGAACCCACCGTACCCATGGTCACGGGATCCAGCGTCTCCGGTTTGTCATTGATGGTGTGATAGGTGGGCGGACCATCAAACGCGTAGAGAAATACGGCCGGAATATTCTTTTCCTGAAAGGGCCAGTGATCCGAGTTGGCCGCCGTCCAGCGTTCGGCGATTTCCCGGTCGACTGTGGCCTTGCTCACGGTCCGATACATCTCCAACAGTTCGGGATAGTTTTTGCCCCCGACGATCATGATCCCTTTGTGTCCGGCTCCCACCATATCGAGATTGATCATCAACCGGGTGTTTTCCAGCGGCACCATAGGATGCTCTGCATAGTATTTCGCGCCTTTCAATCCCATCTCCTCCCCGGTAAATGCCATAAACACGATGGATCGTGCAGGAGCAGTGTCCTGAGCCGCCAGCACCCGGGCAATTTCCAGAACAGTAGCAGGTCCGGATGCATTGTCGTTGGCTCCCCAAAAGGTCAGGGATCCCATGTTACCGATATGATCGGCATGTCCGCCGATGAGGATATATTCATCCCGGAGTTCAGGATCGCTGCCCGGCAGCATACCCACGATATTCATGGTCTCCAGATCCGTTTCATATCGGTTGGTCAGTTGCAAATGAAGCTGATTGGGAATCGCCAGGGAAATGGATTCACGTTGTGTCTCGATCTCTTGTTTCAAATCCCCGATGGTGTATCCCGTCCCTTTCAGCAGATCATTGGCGACCTCTTTGGTGATGGTCAGGGCCGGCATACCCTGTTTTGAGGAGATGGAGCCGATGGGATTGCCGATGGAGATAAAGCCGGCAGCTCCTTTTTCCTGAGCCATTTTAAGCTTGCCACGGGTGCGGTGCTTTCGTGTGAATGTCATATTCTCAAAAGGTGGATGACCGTTCAGGACGAGGACGAATTTTCCCGAGACATCGAGATTTTCATAGTCATTCCAGTTGTTCTCAGGGGTGTCGAGGCCATATCCGGCAAACACAACCGATATGGGCCCTGAAAAGGATTTGCTGCTGCTGTAGGGCAAAAAATCTTCTCCGGGGGTGTATTCAACATTCAGCGTATCCACACCATCGGAATAAGGCAGGTACACCTGCAGGGTGCAGCTCATGGGATCGATGATAAAATTACGGTTCAGTGTAAAGCGCTGAAAATAGGAAGAGTCCGGATCCAGTGGCACCAGACCGATGTCTCGCATCTGATCGGCAATATAAGCCGCTGCTTTGTTATACGTCTCACTGCCGGTTCCACGTCCCTCGTATTCCTCTCCGGCCAGATGGCGTACATGCTGATAACAGGCATGGCCGTTGACATCCAGGTCAGTCTGTATTGTGGTACCGGGCTCGGCCAGTGCCCATCCACTTGCCAGCAGCAGGATAAGAAATCCCGGCAATAGTCTATACAGTATTGTTTTCATCCATCTACTCCTTTCCGTTCCGGTTTACCCGCACATTATGTCCATCATCGTACGCTCTTCAGACAAGAGAGATATTGACGGACGATTATCCTTCTAACACCGACAGGGACAAAGGGTTCCATATCTGCAGCAAATTCTCGTACAGGTAATATAACAAGAATCGATATGTCATGGAAACCGCTCGAAAGCGGAATCGAAAGCATCGTTCGATATCATTTCGACGAGAGTGATGACAGGATGGCCATTTTAACCATCTGCCGGAAAACGCCAGTCGTGAATTTACTGTTTTATTGCTGAATTTCAAACTTTTTTTTGTGACTGGGAGTCTAAAAACCGCGTTGTCGGTCAAGGGTGCGGTACTGAATGGCTTCACTGATGTGATTGGGCAGGATCATATCGGAATCCTCAAGATCGGCGATGGTCCGGCCGACCTTGAGGATTCGATTGTAGGCACGTGCAGAAAGACCCAGTTGGGTGATAGCGTTCTTGAGAAGATCATGACAGGCCGGATCGAGGGTGCAAAAGTCCCGGATATCCCGGGCTTCCATCCGCGCATTGCAGAAAAGATATGGTCTTGCCTGAAATCGTTTTCGTTGGCGTGCCCGGGCGGCTTCCACGCGTGCACGAATGGTGGTCGAGGACTCGCCCTGATCCTTGCTGCTCAGTTCGCGGTATTTGACGGCAGGTACATCCAGATGAATATCGATACGATCCATGAGCGGGCCACTAACCCTCGCCAGATAACGTTGAATCTGGATCGGAGTGCAGCGACAGTCGTGTTGCGGATCGGTGGAATAGCCGCAGGGACAAGGGTTCATGGCCGCTGCCAGCATAAACGACGCCGGATAGGTCAGCGACAAAGAAGCACGAGCGATGGTCACCTGACCATCTTCAAGGGGCTGACGCATCACTTCCAGAACGTTTTTTTTAAATTCCGGCAGTTCGTCGAGAAAGAGGACGCCATGATGCGCCAGGCTGACTTCGCCGGGTCTCGGGATGGTGCCGCCGCCGATAAGTCCGGCATCGCTGATGGTATGATGGGGCGAACGATACGGTCGCTCGGTGATCAGGGCTTCCCGGGAGGACAACACTCCGGCCACGGAATGAATCTTGGTGGTCTCCAGCGCTTCTTCTAGTGTCATTTCGGGTAGAATCGTGGGCAGCCGTTTGGCGAGCATGGTCTTGCCGGAACCCGGCGGACCGATCATGACCACATTGTGTCCGCCCGCGGCGGCGACCTCCAGGGCTCTCTTGACATGCTCCTGTCCCTTGACATCGGCAAAATCGATATTGCCGTTGCGGTGATGAGAGAACAACCTGCGCATGTCCACCTGACAGGGAGAAATGGTCTCCTGTCCCCTGAGGTAGGCCACAGCCTGGGACAACGTGCGGAGACCGATCACATGGATCCCCTGGGCCATGGCAGCTTCCCGAGCATTGGTTTCTGGCAAGAGTATGCATTGGACTCGTTGCGATGCAGCCGCCACAGCAGCCGGTAACACCCCCCGGACACCCCGGATGACCC
>CAYPUH010000098.1:0-14072 GCA_964413725.1 uncultured Cytophagia bacterium | reverse complement strand
GAGAAAGGGATTCAACTGTCTACCGATTTTGCTCCCCCGGCTGCCGTCAAGACTGCAGATGAGTTGTACCATTCAGTGGAAAAGAAATTGGTATTCTGTGAGAGTTGTGGTGCACCTATAGCGTGTCAGGATCACTTTGTATGGATTAAGGAGCGTCTGGGTGCCAAAGCATATGCCCATCCCAATCTTCTCCTGCAGACTCTGGCTCAATTTCAAACGATGTCTGTTGCCACGACAAAAGAAAAACTCCGTCGTGAAGATCAGATTAAAATGGTCTGCCCGAAATGCCGCTATCGTATTGTAACGACCGATGAATTTCACTAAAATGAAAACATTGTGGGCCGATCTTGATCCCGGACATATTGCCTTTATGGGAATCGGTAACCGGTATCGGGGCGATGATGCGGCTGGTCTGGAATGGGTGCATTGCCTGGAAAAACAATCCGAACTCGCCCAGGCTCTTTTTATTGTCGCCGAGACTACACCTGAAAATTATTTACAAAAAATTATAGAGGCCTGTCCTCGTTTGCTGATTTTGCTCGATGCTGCGCAGTGGGGAGGTCGGCCGGGAGAACTCAAACGATTCTCTCCTTCAGAGATCAATACGTTTTCGTTCAGCACTCATGCCTATTCCATATTGCTGATAGAAAAGTATCTAAAGGCTCATATTCCTATACAAATCGAATATCTGGGTATCCAGCCCCTCGATACATCGCTCAACGAACATTTGAGCACCGACGTCGCCCGGGCATTGGATTCTTTTTTCGCTGAAAGCCTCTGACCATAGGGCAGACGTCGAGTGCAGAGGATAGGATCCAATTTCCGTGGATTCCATGACCCCTTTGGACAAAACGTCCCTGTCATTTCGACTGCCATTCTTTAATGTCGCGAGCCTCAAAATCCGATTGGAATGGTTTATCCATCTCAGATGGATCGCGGTATTCGGAGTACTCGCCTCTATCCCTATCGGGCAGGAAATGCTCGATTTTCAAATTGCATATCCTCAGATTCTCGTCACCGCCTCTATCCTGCTTTCCGTTAACCTTGTCTACTATTTCATCCTTCATCACAGGCCCTTTCGTACAGAAGTGCAGGAGGTGATTTTTGCCGAAATACAGGTCATCGCTGATCTTTTGATTATCAGTTTTCTTATTCACTATGCAGGCGGCATTCACAATCCTTTTTTCTTTCTCTATATTGTCCAGTTGATTTTCTCGGGGATTCTGTTCCCGGGCGCTCTGTTGCCTCTGCTCAATGCCATTCTGGCTTCCTTATTGTTGACACTCTGGACCATCCTGGAATTTACCGGAGTGGTGGAGCAATATCTGTTGTGGCCTCAGCCGATCTCTCTTTCACTTTTAATCACTGCTCTCGTCGCTTTCTATATTACAACGTTTGCCAGCATTTATATCATCCATCACTTTATGGCCAGATACAATATGGTTAAAAAACAAATCGATGAAAAAAATCAATTGTTGGAGAGATCCATTCAAGATAGACGAGAGATTTTTCGCTATGCTGCCCATGAGCTTAAATCTCCGATTACCGTGATCAAAAGCACATTCGAGTTGGTACGAAAACATTACGCGGATGTTCTCGATAATGAACTCTATAGTATGATTCTAAGGGGAGAAAAAAGATCCGAGCAGGTTCTAAATATGGTCAATGAGATGATCGAAATCACCCGGTTCAGTATGGGGGCGTTGAGATACTCGTTAAAAAAAGAAGATTTTAATGAATGGCTTAAAGCTATACTTGATACTATGCGTTCCTATGCAAAGAACCAGGGCGTGGAACTGACTCTGGATCCTCTGGAAAATCATCGTCGATATGTCTGTATTGATACCGTAAATATGGAAAAGGTGTTACGCAATCTGGTCAATAATGCCATTCGATATACGCCCAGTGGGGGACATGTCTGGGTCAGACCTTTTATAAGGCGGAACCAGTATGGATTCTCGATTAAAGATACCGGTATCGGAATCGCAAAAGAGGATCTTGAAAAAATCTTTAACGAGTTTTATCGTACCGGCAGGGCCAAGAGCATGGAACGGATCGGTACCGGTCTCGGCCTCAATCTGGTGAAAGAGGTTGTCACTCGAAACGGTGGGGAAATAAAGGTGGAAAGTGAGCTGGACGAGGGCAGTACCTTTATCATCGTGATGCCACATCGAAAACTCGACATGCCGATTTAGAGATGACATCCGGGAATGACCGACCGGGCAGATCGGCTCTTATAAACCTTAGCAAATCCTCGGCAGCAAATCTCCGCTCAACCAGTCCAGTATGCGTTCGCCGCCATATTCTGTCCTGATGAATACCTCTCCCGATGATGCCTTTTTCCTGACCTGCCCGATAACCTGAGCCATCGGTCCCAGTGAGTCCAACGCCATCTGAACATCCCGTTCCGGAACAAACGCAATAAATCGTCCCTCATTGGCGAGATACAGGGGGTCAAGCCCCAACAGTTCGCAAGCCCCTCTTACAGGTGCTGTGACGGGTATTTTTGCATCTTCGATGGAAAGGTTGAATCCGGATTTTTCAGCTATCTCCAACAGGGATGACGCCAGACCGCCCCGGGTCAGATCCCGCAGACAGTGAATGTCCACATTGTGACCAAACAGGCTCTCAACTTGATCATTGAGTGGAGCGCAATCGCTGTCCAAGTGGGTCTCGAACTCCAAGCCCTCCCGGGAGCTCATGATGGCCACGCCGTGGCGTCCAATATCACCATTGATGAGAATGACATCGTTCTCCTGAATGTATTGAGGGGCTATTCGCCTGTCGCAGGGACAAAATCCCACACCGGCCGTATTGATCAAGAGTCCATCTCCCGTGGAGCGTTCGATGACCTTGGTATCCCCTGTCCATATCTGGACCTGCGCGGATTGACAAGCGTATCCGATACTTTGTATCACCCGCCACAATAATTCCATCGGGAACCCCTCCTCGATAATCAATGACAAGGAGATGCCAGCAGGTCGGGCCCCACACATACTCAGGTCATTTACGGTTCCATAGATCGCCAAAGATCCGATATCACCACCCGGGAAGAAGAGTGGTTTAACCACATAGGAATCGGTGGTAAATGCCAGTCGGGCATTCCGAGGGGAATCGACAACGGCCCCGTCGTGATCCATATCCAGGACCGGGTTGGACAGAATAGGACGAAAAAGAGAGTTGATCAGGTGATGGGTCAGACGTCCCCCTCCACCATGTCCCAATACCACGGTTGGATAGTCTTTCAGGGGAATGGGACAACTCATATTCAGGTTGGAAGCAGGATCATTCATCGTCAGTTCTCCCAGCAGGGAATCTGGTTTTATACCGATAATAGGCCGCACAGGCACCCTCTGATGACACCATTGTCGCTCCAAGGGGATGTTCCGGTGTGCACCTGGACGCAAAGGCAGGGCAATTGGGAGGTTTTTTCCGTCCCTGAAGGATCTCTCCGCTGATACACTCTGTTTGCCGGTTCTGAATTGGATCGTTAAAATCGAATTTATGTTCGGCATCAAATCGACGATATGTTCCCTTTAATGCCAGTCCGCTTTTGGGTATCATGCCAAGTCCCCGCCAGTTTCGATTTTTCACCCGAAAAACTTTTGAGAGCAAGACTTGTGCGGAATGATTTCCCTCCATGCGTACCGATCGTGTATATTCGTTGATCACATCCGGTCGGTTGACCTGACACAATTCAAGACATCTATAGAGCCCCATGACAAGATCAAAGGGTTCAAATCCGGTCACCACAATGGGCTTGTGAAAACGTTGTGAGATAGAAAAGTATTCAAGAGTTCCCATAACGGTGCAGACATGCCCGGCGGCGAGAAAGCCATCGATAGCGGTATTGCTTGACAGCAGCAATTCAATGGCGGGAGGGACACGGACATGTGCATTGAGGATATAAAAATTTTTCAACTTGCGCTCATCCGCTTGAATAATGGCCAGAGCGGTCGCCGGTGCGGTGGTTTCAAATCCGATGGCAAACAACACCACGGTTTTATCTGGGTTGTGTTCGGCCAGCGTAACCGCATCCAGGGGAGAGTAGATGATACGCACGTCCGCTCCCTCGGCTTTGGCCGACAGCAGGTCGCGACCTGTTCCCGGAACCCTCAGCATGTCTCCAAACGAGCACAGCAGAGTATCGGGACGGTGTGCGATTTCGATCGCCCGGTCAATGGTCTGGTCTTCAGTCACGCATACCGGACATCCGGGTCCGTGCAGCAGGGTGATGTGCTCGGGAAGCAGCTCATCAATCCGGTATTTCAGGAAAGCATGTGTCTGGCCACCGCAGATCTCCATGATCGACCATGGCCGGGTCACAAGCTCGTCGAGCGCCTTCAGGATTCCCTGAACAGCCTCTGATTGTCTAAATTCGGTGACGTATCTCATTTTTCTGACGTTCGTTTTCTTTGGCCACTTGTTTGAGATATTCAATAACCTGTCGAGCTTCTTTTTCGTCGATAATCGACAGGGCGACACCTACATGCACGTTGACATAATCCCCGAGTTTTGCCTCAGGAACAAACGCCAGGTTGACCTCTTTTGAAATGCCGCCAAAATCTACTTTGGCAACACGATCATGAGAGGCTTTACCCGTAATGGAGACAATTTTGCCTGGAAGTGCCAAACACATATGAATTGCTCCCTGTTTTTCCTCGCGTTGGTGCCATGACGAATTTTGTTCTATATTCGGTGCTTTGCACCGAATATCCGACTCTATTATCAGAATAAAATAAGGAATGAGTGAAAATGGTGACATCGGTACTATTGTCAGAAATAATGGTTTATTTGTGTTTGCATTCTGTTAACACAGAATCCATGATTGGTTTGTTGTACTGTCAGTCAGGATCAACGTTCGCTTTTATGCTTATTGTACCAACACGCGGCCACAATCTGGCCAACTGAAAGCCCACCATCATTGGGGGGGAGCCGGTGATGTGAGAGGACAGAAAATCCGTTCCGAGTGAGTCGTTTTGTTATGCCCTCGGTCAGTATGCGGTTCTGAAAAGAGCCTCCGCTCAATAGTACCCGTTTTTGACGCTCCTGGGTTGCAACCCAACAGGCCATCTCAATCAATGTCTGATGAAATTGTGTTGCAATCTGTTCGACAGGTCGTTTTTGAGTCACATCTTCAAGAATGGCACGAATCATCGGGCGCCAGTCCATCACATGTGCGCCTGTCTTATCCTTGTGGACATGGAATGGATACACATCGGTTTCCGGATTTTTTGACGTGGCGAGTTCCTCAAGACGGATGGCAGCCTCACCTTCATAGCGATTATAATGACAGAGATTGATCAGAGAGGCTACCGCATCGAACAATCGTCCCATACTGCTGGTCATAACAGGGTAATCGGAATTGAGAAGACGGCATATTGCATCACGTTCTGTATGCGAAAAGGACAGAGTCAATGCAGTATGGGAGAGCAGCCGGGGATCACACGCGTAACATACTGCCGCTGCAGAGCGTCGTGGTTGTTGAGCCGCTTGGTCTCCTCCCGGAAGCTTGAACGGGTAAAGAGTGGCACAGCGGAAAAACCCCGACTTGGTAATCCTGAGCCACTCACCGCCCCAAATGGTGTTGTCGGACCCGATCCCGGTACCATCCCAGGCCACTCCCAACGCCGGGGGCTTGACATTGTGCTCAGCCATGCAGGAGAGGATGTGGGCATGATGATGCTGAACTTTGTGAACCGGTATCGGTATGGCTTCGCTTTCTAGTGTGGACGCATAATCTGGATGCTGATCACAAACCACCAGGTCTGGGTTTTTACCGCCATATAGTGTTTTTATATCTTTCAGACAGTGTCGGTAAACAGTCCGGGTTCGGGCGTCAGACAAATCGCCGAGATATTGGCTTTGATGTATATACCCATTGACATGGATGGCAACGGTATTTTTCAGGTGTCCCCCGTATGCAACGAGCTGGGAACCTGTGCTTTCAAAGCCGATGGGGATAGAAGAATACCCCCGGGCCCGGCGCAAGACTACAAGACGATCGTTCATTCGACGGGCAACAGAGTCATCTGCATGCCTTAGTATGGGACGATCGTGCATCAAAAAGAAATCCGCAATGCCGTTCAATCGATTCACGGCATCATCATTATCGATGCATATGGGTTCATCCGAACGGTTTCCACTGGTCACCACCAGCCATCCACCAAAATCGTGTAGCAAAAGCCAATGTAGTGGAGTGTATGGAAGCATTACCCCCAGTGAATTCAGATCGGGAGCAACCCAATGGCTGATGGGCATGAGTTCCTTGCTTCGTGTCTGCAGCAACAGGATGGGAGCAGCCGGACCGCAGAGACCCTCGGCTTCTATGGAATCCATATGGCAATGATTCCGGACCTCTTGCAGGGAGGGAGCCATGACAGCAAACGGTTTGGCCGGACGATGTTTGCGGACTCTGAGTTTTGAAAGGCTTTCGCTGTTGCCGGCATCGACAACCAGTTGAAACCCGCCCAATCCTTTCAGGGCCAGGATGCTGCCTTCCCGCAGCTTTTTCACTGCCATCTGCAGTGCGTCGTCGTGCCGGGCCAGTACGTCTTGATCCACGGTTTGTAACCAGATCTGGGGACCACATTTGGGACAGGCATTGGGTTGGGCATGGAACCGTCGGTCCTTTGGATTCTCATACTCTGCCTGACAGTCCGGGCACATTTCAAATCCGGACATCGTGGTTTGAGGGCGGTCATACGGAAGACGGCTGATGATCGTAAAGCGGGGGCCGCATTGGGTACAGTTGATAAATGGATACCGATAGCGCCGATTCCGGGGATCAAACAATTCCTGGCGACAACACTCACACGTCGCCAGATCGGGTAGCACCCAACCCCTGTGAGAGGTCGAGGCACGGCTCGATTCAATCGAAAACCCCTCATGCCCGTTTGGAGGCAATGATACGGTCGCGATCGACTCGATGATGGCAAGGGGGGGAGGAGAGGAGCGTAATCTGTCGAGAAAGTGATCCACCCGCTCAGGTGTTCCCTCCACATCGATTTGAACTCCTTCACCGCTATTGCGAACCCATCCCCGTAGTTGATGTTCCACGGCCAGTCGATATAGGAACGGCCGGAAACCAATTCCCTGAACCGCACCCCGTAAATCCAATTGAATTCGTTTTGTATTCGTCAAGTCCATTCTTTAGGCGATGATCGTGCTTTGCTGGTATAGCCAGTCGCACCACGGCGCCAATCCATCTCCTGTTTTGGCTGAAGCTTGAAAGAATTTTAGCTGGGGCTGGATGGACAGAGCATATTCTTTAAACGCGTTGACATCAAATTCCACATATGGCAACAGATCGATTTTGTTGATTAACACGGTATCCGCGACACGAAACATTCGAGGATACTTTAGCGGTTTATCATCACCCTCGGTGGTGGCTACGATCACCACCTTGCGGTTTTCACCGAGATCAAACCCCGCTGGACAGACCAGATTTCCGACGTTTTCAATAAAAAGAAGATCCAGAGTTGACAGATCCAGATGCTCCAGCGCGTCCTTGATCAGTGTCGCATCCAGATGACAGCCTCCCTGTGTGACAATTTGAATCACCGGAATATTATGCCTGGCAATCCGTTGCGCGTCGCGATCGGTTTGAACATCCCCCTCGATAACGCCACAAGAGATTCTGTCCCTGAGACGTTCCAAAGTAGCCTCCAGCAGCGTGGTTTTACCGGAACCCGGAGAACTCAGGACATTGATCACATGGAGGTTGTGATGCTGAAACACCCTGCGGTTTTCATTCGCCTGCTCGTCATTCTTTTTCAATAATTTGCGTTCTACGGTGATTACGGCCATGGCTCGGTCTCCAAAGACTGGATGTGCAATTCGTCTCCGCTGATGACCTGCAGTTGGGTTCCCTGGCAATGTGGACAGATAAAGGAAAATTCCTGGACGACAAATTCGCGATCACAGGTTATACAATGCGTTTCAATGGAACACGGATGAATAATCAGTCTGGCGTTTTGCAAAACGGTACATTCTGTAATGGCTTGAAAAGAGGAGTGGAGTATTTCCGGTATGATTGATTGCAATTCCCCGATGCGCACATGGACCTCTGTAACCCGTTCCTTCGGGTGGTCCTGCATAATCTCTTCAACCGCAGTTTTCAGTTCCTGTGCGATGCTCAGTTCATGCATATCAACATCCTGCAAGAGATGGCAGATTATTGAATGGCTCAATACCCGCTTGCGTATGAGGATGTCTTGTCAGAGTGGTGTCGTGTAATGACCCGGAGGTATCTCGTTCAGAGTGTCGGTCGTATGATCAGAGCCGGACATAATATATTCATTCTAGAGTATAAATTGCAATGAAAAACAATGCTATGCACGGTTTTTATGAATTCGATACCGGTAAATAAATCGAACCGAAAACAAACGCACTCCAAGATCGCAAATGAGGGTGCAGAGGCGGGGAGTGGTGGTTTTGCTTTTCCACTCCCGGGCGTGGAATCACCCGGAGTTGGAAAAGCTGAAAAGACACGATCTACATGTAGACAAAGAGAACTACATCATACCGCGATAGTCCAACACGGGTTTGGGGCGGGTGTTGAGTACTTTTTCTATCCGGTTCATGACGTCGGGTGTCAGCAGGTCCACTTTGTCAACAGCTTTCATATTTTGTTTGACCTGATCGGGGCCGGACGCTCCGGTAATGATCGAGCTGACATGTGGATTTTTGAGGATCCAGGCCAGGGCCAGTACAGGCATGCTGATATTCAGTTCTTTAGCGATGGGGACAAGTGCTTTTACTTTTTCGATTCGTTCTTTGCCTTCCTGGCTTTGGATTTGTTTGCGCAGCCATTCATAGCCCTCCAGCGCCAGTCGACTGTCTTTTGGCACACCAGCATTGTATTTACCCGTCAGCAGTCCACTCGCCAAAGGACTCCACACTGTGGTTCCCAGACCTATTGACGAATACAAGGGCAGGTATTCCTTTTCCACCCGTTCGCGATGAAACATGTTATATTGCGGTTGTTCCATGGTGGGTGGAATAAGATGCTCCTGTCGCGCGATTTGATATGCCTCCATAATCTGACTGGCTGACCATTCACTTGTCCCCCAATACATCGATTTTCCCTGGTTGATAAGATAGGTCATGGCGCGAACCGTCTCTTCAATCGGTGTGTGGATATCGGGCCGATGACAATAGAGCAGATCGACAGTATTAAGCTGGAGTCTGCCCAGGGACGCCTCGGTGCCTTCAAGAAGATGTTTTCGCGAAAGCCCACTATCATTTGGCCCTTTGCCACCCCAGAATATTTTTGTGGAGATGACCAGATCTGTACGTTTCCAGCCCGCCTTTTTGATGACATTTCCCAGGATCAATTCCGCCTGGCCCTGAGAGTAGACCTCTGCTGTATCGAAAAAGTTCACGCCAGCATCATAGGCCGCTTTCATGGATTGATAGGCCTTGTCTTCATCCAGTTGACTCCCAAAGGTGATCCAGGATCCGAACGAGAGTGCGGATACCTGTAGACCCGAGTGTCCGAGATATCGATAGTGCATTGTTTCTCCTTGTATGATGTGCGACAGTAATCGGTTTGTGTATTATCAAACAGTATGGTTCTGTTCATTATTCAAATAAAAAAATCCCCTATCCGACAGGACAGGGGATCAGGTTCACAGACCATATGGTGGTTATTTTTTTGATGGCCGTTTTGGGCGGTAAATATGAGTTGCGGTGTGGTGCAACACTTCGGCCGTTTCCATGATGGTTTCGGAAAGCGTGGGATGGGGGTGGATGGATTCACTTAAATCCGAGGCCACAGCAGCCATTTCCACCGCCAGAACGCCCTCTGCGATCAGTTCACCGGCGCCGGCTCCTGCGATACCCATTCCCAGAACCCGTTCGGTTTCAGGGTCAAATATCAGTTTGGTAAGCCCATCCGTTCTGTCCATCGTCATGGCCCGTCCGGAAGCCGCCCAGGGGAAGCGAGCCACGTTCACATCGATGTTTTGTTCGCTGGCTTCATTTTCTGTCAGTCCACACCAGGCGATTTCCGGGTCTGTGAATACAACTGCCGGGATGGCCTGGGGTTCATACACCACCTTGTGACCTGCGATGGCTTCAACAGCCACACGACCTTCATGCGATGCCTTGTGGGCCAGCATGGGCTCTCCCGCCACATCTCCGATGGCATAAATCGTCGGTTCGTCAGTCCGGCGTTGATCGTCAACTTTGATAAAGCCCTTGTCATCGATCTGGACCCGGGTGTTTTCCAGCCCCAGATTGGACGAATTGGGGCGTCGGCCGATGGAAACCAGAACCTGATCAAAGGTTTTTTGAGGGTCCTGGAGATCCTCGCCCTCGAAATCCACCTGGATACCATCCGAGGTTTTTTTCATGTTGGTGACTTTGGTGTTCAGCAAAATGGAATCGAATTTTGATTCCAGCCGTTTGTGAAGGATTTTGGCCAGATCGCGGTCCGCTCCGGGTAACAATCCGGGCAACATCTCTACAACCGTTACCGAACTGCCGAGGGATTGGTAGACGGTACCCATCTCCAAACCGATATAGCCTCCTCCGATCACCAGCAGCGTATCCGGAATTTTCTTTAGATCCAGAGCATCGCTGGAGTTGAGCACATCGGGACTGTCGATGGACAGATGAGGCAGGGGAGTGGGATGCGATCCCGATGCCAGTACGGCATTCTCAAACACAAGTTTTTGTTTACTCCCACCGGGTATACTGATTTCCAGAGTTCGGGCGTCAAGAAAAACCGCCCGTCCCTGTATCGAATGGATTTTGCGTTGTTTCGTCAGCTGCCCCAATCCTCCGGTGAGCTTTTTGACCACACCGTTTTTCCAGTCGCGCAATGTATCCAGATCGATCCGGGGTTTCGAAAATTTAATACCCCAGTTTTCAGCTTCTTCGGTCTCTGCCAGCAATTTTGCCACATGCAACAGCGCTTTAGACGGTATACACCCTCTATACAAACAAACCCCACCCGGATTGATTTCGGGGTCGATCAATGTCACATCCATTCCCAAATCGGCTGCGAGAAATGCAGCCGCGTAACCACCTGGTCCGGCCCCGATGACGGCAAGTTGGGTTTTCTCCGCTTCACTCATTTCCATTCTCCATCTTGTGTCTGGTTCAGTTCATCACGATGATAAGGTATCACCCTCCGGCACTGCAAACAGGGTTAGAGTGCAGGAGTTGGTAAAATGTATGATAATCGGGCTCTTATTCAAACAAGAGACTAAAGGGCCGTTCAAGCGCCTCGGCCACCCATCGTAAAAATCGGGCACCATCTGCACCATCGATCAAACGATGATCATAGGACAGGCTCAAGGGCAATATCAATCTCGGCTCAAAGCTGCCATCCTGATAGACGGGCTGCATCTCGGCACGGGCCACACCCAGTATTCCGACGTCTGGTGTATTGATCACGGGTGAAAATCCGGTCCCGCCGATCCCCCCGAGATTGGATATGCTAAAGTTACCACCCTGCATGTCCTCCAGAGACAATTTGCGGTCTCTCGCCTTTTGCGCCACCTCTGTTAACTCTATAGACAAGTCGGTCAGATTTTTCTGATCCACATTCCGGATCACCGGCACCAACAGCCCTCTGTCGGTATCTACAGCGACGCCAATATTAGTATACTTTTTATAGATAATGTCCTGATTTTCCATATCCACACTGGCATTCATCTGTGGGAACCGTTTCAGGGCTTTTTCGAGGACTTTGAGTAGTATTGCGGTTACCGTCAGCTTGCCACCTGCTTCCTTGATTTGGTCGCCATATTGCTTGCGAAGGCTTTCCAGATGTGTGACGTCTGCTTTGTCAAATTGAGTGACATGAGGGGCTGTTGCCCAGGCATACCCGAGATGTTTGGCCGTGGCCAAGCGAACCTTGCTCATCGAAACGCGCTCCACCTGCCCCCATTTGCTGAAATCGGGCAGACTCTCCGGTTCGATGCCCTGGAAAACGGTTTGCCGCGCCGCTTTTTGCTCATTCAGCATCTTGGAATATCGTTTGACATCGTCGATGCTGATGCGGTTACCCGGACCGCTACCCGGGACGTCGGTGATGTCGATGCCGATTTCTCTGGCAAAGCGTCTCACAGAAGGAGCCGCAGGCACACGTTTGGCCACTTTTATCGGTTCCGTCTTTTTTTCAGCAGCAGTCTGGGGCCCGGTTCGTGGTTGAGACGGTGCAGAGGGTTCTGCCGCTTCCGGTTTGGCTGTTTTGGACTCTTTCGTCGCTTGCTCATCAGCTTTGGCCTCGGATGGTGCTGCAGCAGCCTGGTCAGAGGATGCTTTTTCTGCCTCAGTGCTTTCGATGACCAGAAGGGTTTGGCCGATTTTAATGTCTTCACCCGACTTGACCCGGATCTCTTTTACCGTCCCGCCAACAGTGGATGGAACCTGAACCGCCGCTTTGTCGGTCTCGACTTCGACGATTTCCTGTTCCTGTTCCACCGTATCTCCCTCTGATACCAGAACCTGTGTAATGGTCCCCGATTCCACATTTTCGCCCAGTTCCGGCAGCTTGACCTCAACAGACCGGGACTGAGCGGCAGCTTTTTTCCCCGGCTCGGAAGCTGTCTTTTTTGCTTCGGATTCGGATTTTGGTGCCGGTTCTTCGGGTTGTTGTTCGCTTTCTTTTTGTTCTGCATCTGTCTCTGACGGGGTTTCAGGTTCAGACGAGTCTTCCTGTGAAGCCTCGTTCGCACCACTCGCCTCTCCAACGGTCAGGATGGTTTCGCCGACTTTTACATCGTCACCCTCCTGGATATGAATGTCCTGAACCGTGCCGCTGACAGATGAGGGAACCTCTACAACCGCTTTATCTGTTTCCAATTCCACCACCGATTGGTCCTGTTCAATGCGATCCCCCACAGACACCAATAATTTGGCTACGGTACCGGATTCAACATTCTCACCCAATTCTGGTAATTTAAATTCAGTTGCCATAATCCTTCCCTTTGACAGGTTTTATCATCAGATTCTATGTCCACAAAACTTGAATGAATCATTATTTGGTTTCAGGTCTTTTCAGGCCTCTACCTGGATATTGCTCAGAGCGGACAGACGTAGCGGCCCTGCATGTCGGTCTCGCTCGACCAATCGGGTTCTAGCTGGTGATCGGATTGGCTTTTTTCGCATCGACATCAAAATCTTTGATTGCCTTTTTCACAACCTCAGCTTTGATTTCGCCCTGTTCCGCCAGACCGTTGAGCGCGGCGATAACGATATACCGTTCATCCACCTCAAAAAAGTGACGCAAGTGCCGCCGACCATCGCTGCGTCCAAATCCATCAGTTCCCAGGGAATAAAGCGGTCCGGGAATCCATTTTGAAATGGATTCGGGAAGCACACGGACATAATCGGAGGCAGCGACAAAAATGCCTTTTGCGTCCTTAAAGACCTGTGAAACATAGGGTACTGTTCTCTTTTTGCCTGGATTGAGCATGTTGTGGCGATCCGCCTTGATTCCGTCATAGTGCAGTTCCTTATAGCTGGTCACACTCCAGACCGAGGCTGCTATGTCATATTTTTCTTCCAGAATCTTTTGAGCATCGATCACCTTGTTCAGGATGGCGCCACTGCCCATCAGTTGTACATGGTGTTTGGCTTCTTTCTTTTTTGATTTTTTAAAGGCATAAAGTCCCTTAATGATGCCGTCCTCCACGCCTTTGGGCATTTTGGGTTGAGGATAGCTCTCGTTCATAATGGTTAGATAGTAAAAGATATCCTCCTGGTCCACATACATTCGTCTGATTCCGTCACGAATGATGACAGCCAGTTCATAGGCAAACGCCGGATCATATGCCTTTATGGTTGGGTACGGATAGGCCAGCAGATGACTATGTCCGTCCTGGTGCTGCAGCCCCTCGCCTGCCAGGGTGGTCCGACCGCTGGTTCCACCCACCAGAAAGCCACGGGTTCGCATGTCACTGGCAGCCCAAATCAGATCTCCGATGCGCTGAAATCCAAACATAGAATAATAGACAAAAAATGGAATGGTATTGATCCCATGATTCGAATAGGCCGTTCCAGCGGCGATAAAGGAGGACATGCCACCGGCTTCCGTGATACCCTCTTCCAGAATC
>CAYPUH010000097.1:0-14176 GCA_964413725.1 uncultured Cytophagia bacterium | reverse complement strand
GGACGTGAGGGCCGAGATATGGTGACAGAGGTTTTTGATGCCTCCCGGCTTCACGACGATTTAAAAGCGTTTTTCAAGACCTCTCTGAACTCTTGTCAGGATCAATAAGGTACGGCGACCGGATGTCCCGGATACCAACGACGAAATCCCCGTGGTGCTTTCATGGACACCCGTCTGACTGGATGACACTACTTTTGCTGTCCTGTAGGATCTCGGGGTGGGTGTCCTCTCCATCAGATCGGAAACCGGCGAGTGGTGATGAAGAAACTTGTGATTCAGGCAGATGATTTTGGTCATTCGGGACCGGTGAATCAGGCTGTATTGCAGACATTTCGACATGGGCTGGTCACCTCGGCCGCACTGATGTCCAACATGCCGGGGTTCCGGCAAGCTTGCGCGCTGGCGACGGACTGGAATATCCCTTTGGGCATTCATATCAACCTGACTGAGGGATACCCGGTCAATTCTGCGCACGCGATACCAGATCTTGTGGATGGTCAGGGACGGTTTTTGCCCAAATGGCGTTTTTTGCGATCGTTTTATCGTGGAACCCTTTCGCTGCGACAGATCGGGTTTGAGGTTGACGCCCAGATCGAACGGGCTCTTTATCAGGGATTGACGCTTTATCAGTTAAACAGCCATCATCATATCCATGCCATCCCGCAGTTGGGAACCCTTTTTGTTGAGGCTGCGAGCCGCTATGGCATTCCCTGGATCCGAACACTTTCCGTTCCAGCCTCATTGTCGTCTATTTTTCGGGAATCCGGATGGATGCAGATGATTCTCGGGATTGCCTCCCGTCAAAATCCGTACAAGGTTTGCGTCTCTCAATTTGCCGGCTTTGAACTCATGACTGCTTCGAATAAAAAGCGAGCCCTGATCCGGGAATTGCATCACATTAAACGGGATGCTGAACTGATGTGTCATCCCCGCTGGACCTGTTCTGCGGGGCAACAGGAGGTTGATGCATTGTGTGACCATTCGATAAGCGCCCTTTTGGATCGTCTGGAGATCACCAGAGTCTCTGTTGGTAATGTATTTTAGACTGGCAGATCCAGAATTCGGATGTCGCAATTTCCGGTTTTGCCAAATGATGGGAATATAATGAAATCAAATATCGATACGGCAGTTGATGTGTGGCAAAAGCACCGTCATGAAAAACTGGAATCACTTGCGCATCGTTTGGAATCATTCCGGCCGGCTCAACCGGTGCAGGTGACCCAAACGCATCTGCCTGATTTCGACCGATATGTGGAGCAGATCCGTCCCATGTGGACGTCGAAATGGATCACCAACAACGGGGACCAGCATCAGCAACTGGAACGTCGGTTGTCCTCCTACCTGGATGCTCCTCACACCAGTTTGTTATCAAATGGTACCCTGGCTCTGTTGTTGGCGCTGAAACTATATGAACTCAAGGGAGAGGTAGTCACCACTCCCTTTACCTTTCCGGCTACGGCACATTCCATTGTCTGGAATGGTTTGACGCCGGTGTTTGCCGATATCGATCCGTTGACCTATAATTTGAATCCTCAGCGGATAGAAGAATCCATCACTCCGAATACATCTGCCATTCTGGCGGTGCATGTATATGGTACCCCGTGTGATGTGGATGCCATTGAAGCGATTGCCAACCGCCACAATCTCAAAGTGATCTATGATGCGGCCCATACCTTCGGAGCCCGGTTTCGGGGGACGTCGCTGGCCAACTTTGGTGACGCGGCGGTTCTAAGTTTTCATGCAACCAAGTTGTTTCATACGATCGAAGGGGGGGCGGTGGTGGTGCATTCGGCGGAGGAAAAGCGGGCACTGGATCTTTTAAAAAATTTTGGAATTCAGAATGAAGAGAGTATCGTACGTTACGGCATCAATGCCAAGATGAACGAGTTTCAAGCGGCTATGGGCTGTCTCGAACTCTCGAGCGTTGACGAACAGATCCGGCAGCGAAAACAGCGGCATGACCGCTATTGTCAGTGGCTCGGGGAGGTCCCCGGCATCACTCTGCCCGGGATTCCCGACTCGTTGCAGTACAACTATGCGTATTTCCCCATACTGATCGATCCGGACCGGTACGGCCTGGATCGTAATGAGGTTTATACGCTGTTTAAGAGACTGGATATTTACACGCGAAAATATTTTTATCCCTTATTGTCCACTGTTGCCGGATATGAACAGCTGCCATCCGCTGATCCGGGTCATTTGCCTGTGGCGTCTCGTGTGGCGGAACAGGTATTGTGTTTGCCGATGTATGGGAGTTTGAATATGAAAACGGTGGACCGTCTGTGTGAGATTCTTAAGGTGGCACCCGGGATGGTATCCTAGGAGAATTATGGCAATCGTATTGTTTGGAGCGGGAGGCACCGCCAAGAATGTCGAGGAGATCTTGGGCTTACAGGGGCTGGATTGGTTGGGATATGTTTCTACGGAACCGGTCGGCACTGTGGTTCGCGGCAAACCGGTGCTGTGCTCTCCTGATGTGTTTGTCGATCGGTGGCAAGAGTGGGATGTGGATGCAGCCATCATCACCATTGGAATCAATGTGGTACGGCGAGACCTTTTTAATCGATGCCGGTTGCTACCTCTGAACTGGCCGGCGATGATTCATCCGTCCGCGGTGGTGGCGTCCACCGCTCATGTGGGGGAGGGCAGCATTGTAATGGCCGGAGGGGTGATTCAATCCGACACCCGCATCGGCAAAGTCTGCCTGATCAATACAAAAGCCTCGATAGACCATGATTGTCACATCGAGGATTATGCGAGTGTGGCTCCGGGCGCCATTCTGAGTGGTGCGGTGACCCTGGGAGCCTGTAGTGTGGTGGGTGCCGGGGCGGTGATTCTGGAAAAGCGAAGCATCGGGCGTCATTGTGTGGTGGGTGCCGGCGCCGTGGTCACTCAGGATGTACCCGATTATGCCGTTGTCTGGGGTGTGCCTGCCCGGGTACAACGGTTTCGAACAGAACGAGAACCCTATCTGAGAACATGATATGCAAAAACAACCCGAGCGTATCAGTCTGGTGATACCGGTATACAACAATGAAAAAAATCTGCCGGTAACCTATAGAGAATTGAACCGGACGCTTGAGCCGCTCTTTGATCGCTACCAGCTTGAATTTGTGTTCGTCGATGACGGATCAAGAGACAATTCTTTCAGGGTGTTGACCGAGCTTCGGGATCGAGATCCCGAGCACGTCAAGGTCGCCAAACTGACCCGAAATTTTGGTCAGGTGATGGCCATTATGGCTGGCTTTCAGGTCAGCACCGGCGACGCGGTGGTGGTCATGTCGGCTGATTTACAGGATCCACCGGAATTGATTCTTCAGATGGTTCACGAGTGGCATGATAATGATTACAAAATCGTTTTGGCAGCCCGTCAGGATCGTGAGGATGGGGTGTTGGCCCGGGCGGTTTCCAGAATCTTTTATAATCTGACCCGACGATTTGCCATTCCGAACATGCCTCGCGGTGGATTTGATTTCTTTTTAATCGATCGGGTGGTCAAGGACATTATGCTCAACTCGGAAGAAAAGAACAGTTTTCTTCAGGGTCAGGTTTTGTGGGTGGGCTATCGGGTCAAAATGATTCCCTATACGCGTCGGAAGCGAGAAATCGGCAAGTCGACCTGGACGCTGTCAAAAAAGATTAAATACTTTATCGATGGATTTATGACCACCACCTATTTCCCGATCCGGGTGATATCCGGGGTGGGAATTGCCATTTCAACTGTGGGTTTTCTTTATGCGCTGCTGATTTTGATACTCAAGTTTTTACACAACATTCCGGTGGAAGGATGGGCACCGCTGATGATTGTGATTTTGCTGTTGTCCGGTTTTCAGATGATCATGCTGGGGGTGATCGGTGAATATCTGTGGCGCACCTATGATGAGACCCGGAAACGGCCCACGTTTATCATTGAGAAAATTTTGGACAACTCGTAACCTTTGACTTGGGTACAAACAAGACTATGATCGACATCCAATCGCGACAGAATGTGGGGATGGGGCTGTTGTTCCTGTTTATGGTGGTGTTTGCCGTTCACCATGCCGGCGATTTCTATGTTCCTGACAGCGATTTTTTTGACTTTCAGGACAAAGCACAAGCCTGGGTCCGGGGTGAGATGCCGGAAAATACCAAGCGACTACCCATGTACTCGGTCGTGATCGCGGTGGTGTCCCGGGTGATGCCTGGAGAGCATCCCTTTTTGTTAGCCGCCCAATGGATTAATGTCCTGGCGCTGCTGGGAACGTTGATTCTGGTTTTTGTGATCTCGCGACGATGGTTGAGAGCGTGGGCCTTTTGGTGCATATGGTTTCTGGCACTGAATCCCGTGATCCTGAAAATGCTGGTAAAACCCAAGGCTGGCATGCTGGCTCTGTTCTGGATTGTCTGGGCCGTATTTCTATACCTAAAGAGACACAATTCAGCCTATCTGGTGGCGTTTTTGGCCTCCCTGACCCGCTATGAAGGGGTTTTTTTGATTCCTGCGTTTGTGTTGGCCGATTTGTTCTTTTCCAAGCAGAGAATTAACGCTCTTGTTTATGGTTTTCTGAGTTCTATGGGGGTTGTTGGCTGGCTGCTGTTCAACAGTCTTCGCTCCGGCCGGGTCAATCCCTATGGCATCTATTTTTCCACCAACCCGGATCTGGATATAGCACGGTTTGGCAATGTGTTGTTTGAAACAGTGGTTGCCTTTTTGCCCACCTCTCTGTTGGGGATCGGCAAAGGGGTCGCTTTGCTGTTGTTCGTTGCGGGATTTGTCGTGTTGGCCCGGCGGGAGAAACGCATATCGCTGGTTCTGTTCGTGTTTACCCTTGGATATTTTGTTTTGCATTATATCTATTGGGCCGTGATCGACGACTATACGGTGATGATTCTCTGGTTGACGATATTGCTGATAGTGTTGGCTCTGGTGTGGATGATTCATAGAGTGGGCGAATGGAGCCGGATCCGGGAGTTCGCGGACCGGTGGCAACGCCTGCCGCTGGCTGTGGTCCTTTTGATGAGTGGGGTGGCCATCGTGGCCGTCGTGTGGTATGTTCAACGTATCGAAGGAGGACGTCTGTTTGGGTTTGCGTTTGCGGCGATTGCCGCCGTTCATCTCTGGATGCAGCGAGAGTGGTCCTCCCGGCTGCGGACCACCGTGGGAGTGCTGTTGCTTTCTCTTGTGGCCCTGATTGCCTTCCGGACCAGTATGCGTTCCCATTATATGATGTTTCATCTTCGATATTCCAAGGCAGAATATTCCGCTCTCGGAGACTGGTATCAGAGCCATTACGAGCCCGGAGACCGGTTGCTGGTCAATCAGGATTTTATCGTTCACTTTTTTACTGATCTGGATTTGCAAAAGGATTTCTGTTCCTTTGGCACCATCGACGCAGAGAGCGAACAGGACTTTCTTCGAGAGCTTGAACGCAAGGGGGTCACTTATGCTGCATTCGTGAGCCATGATATGCCTGAAAAATCCTATCATCCCGAAATTTACGATTGGAGATATCAACACCAAAAGCTATATTTGCTCGAACCCCTGATGGATGGCGTCTCATCTCCGCACTTTGAGTGGGTTGAAACTGTCAAAGTCGGTCATCGATGGGCTCATATCTATCGATTCAAGCCAAGCATCCCAAACGAATGACGTGTACAACGATGATCATTAGAGCGATAAAAAAACATCCTTTGATTTTACTGTGGTCCATTCTGATCGGAGGATTGTTGCTCAGACTCGTTTTGTTATCGATGAGATGGATCAATCCTGATGAGGGCGCCCACCTGATGGACGCGCGATTGTTCCTGGAGGGATGGACTCCCATCGCGGAATTTGGTTCCAGGCAACCGGTATATGTGTATTTGTTGAGCATTTCTCTCAAACTGTTTGGCAATGAGTTGTGGGCAGGGCGATTGGTGCCGATTGTCGCTTCAATCGCGAGTTGTGCTCTTTTTTATATACTGGGTCGTCGGTTTGTCAATCGAACCACAGGCTTGATCGCGGCAGCGATTTATGCGTTTTTGCCTCTGAGCTTTATCTGGGGGACGGTGGTTAAAACCGAACAGATCGCTATTTTCTTTGTGCTCTCTAGTATTCTTTTTTTCAGCCGGACGCTTCATCACAAGTTTTGGTATCCGGGATGGATGATTTTGTCAGGCATTTTTGCAGCCCTTGCGTTTTATGTCCGGCAGCCTACGCTTTACCTGCCTCTGGCCATTCTGGCGTTCACGCTTTTCAGACGGGATGTCCCCAGAGCCGTATCTCTGCGTTCCGCCCTGATTTTTATCCTTGGATATGTTGGGCTTTGTCTGGCCGTCTGCACCCCATTCTTGAAACAGATGAACGGGTCGGATATCTTGTTCTCACAACTCAATCCGTTGCAATTGGTGTGGAATCGCGTGCTGCACATATTTAATCAGGTGCCGGCAGGGCAGCGGGTGGTGGATACCTCCGGGTTTCGGATTCTGGATCAGGATTGGGCCCTGACCTGGGCAGCATGGCACGATGCTCTGTTCTTTACACTGTTTTTAGGTGTTGGCGCTGTTTTTGCATGGATATATATCCGGCGGATAATACGGTTTCGGGATCGGATTCCATTCGCCTTTTTGGGGTTGTGGTTTACGTTTGGTTTGTTGTTATATGGATATCAGACCCTGAATCGGGGCTTTTATACCCAATATTTTCTCGAACTGCTGCCCTCTTTACTTCTGTTGGCCTCGTCCTTTTTGGGATACTGGGGGAGCCAAGTGGGCGGCCGTGGGTTGCGATGGATCCTGACACAGGGCGGTCTCTATGCGGTTTTTTTTATGGTTCAAAAAGTGTTCTGGCAGTATTATCCGGGTGTGGAGGGACTCTTTTTGCTCGGTTTTGTCGTGGGCTCGGTCACGGTAACCGTTCTTGCTGTTCAGCGACATAAAAAACGCTTTGCCGGACTCGCGATTTTTATCAGTCTGTTGGCCTCCGCAGTGTTTATGGTGTTGAACCTGCTCGGTGTGGGTACGATTGGCAGTTTGGTGATCGTTCTCGCCCTCGTCTATATAGGAATGGATGAGATTTGGACCCGGCATCGGTTTGCCGGCTCTCAGTCTGTGCTGGTGGTGCCGATGTTTGTGTTGGTGTCTTGTTTTTATATTTCTGCTCTTTATTCGGGATATCGTATCGGTCCCAAATACGATTGTGTATGGTCATTGGAGAGCAAGGATCGGGTTGTGGATCTATTGGCAGAGGCCGGGACACTGAATGATGAGGTGCTGAGTGGCGGGATGATTTGGACATTTGAGTCTGGTATGATACCCTTTATGAACACTCCACATCCCACAGAGTTTTTAAAAGTCAGGGCTTCCGAATTTGAGCAGACCTTTGCAGCCGATCCCCCGGAGTTTATTGTCGACGATGGTTATACGCAACGGAAATTCCAGAGATACTGGCCGTTTCTCGAGCGTCAGATCCGGGAGAGTTACGAGTCCATCGCGACGGTTCAGGGATCCGAATATCCCATAGTCGTCTACCGGATTATCCCGCGTGCTCCTCTTGCTCCAGCACCCAGGCAGTCGTTGACAACCCTTGAATCCCGGGTAGACCGCTAGGATGACACTAAAACAAAGGACAGTGTCCGGTGTCATGTGGACCGGTACCGCCAAGCTCTGCATGCAGGGTCTTCTGCTTGCGGTGTCGGTCGTGCTGGCCCGTTTGCTGACCCCCGATGATTTTGGTATCGTAGGAATGGCGGGTGTGGTTACCGTGGCGATCGGAATGGTTAATGACCGCGGACTGGGTACCGCTCTTGTGCAGCGGAAAGATCTCCCGGAGAACTATGCTCATTCGTTGTTTTGGGGCGGGCTGGGGTTTGGGGTTCTGTTCTTTGCATTGTTTGCAGCCGGATCCATCCCCATCTCGTATTTTTTCCATGAGCCGATTCTCAGACACGTCATCACAGTACAGGCGGCGGGATTTATCCTCGGCAGCCTCGGCATGGTTCAAAAATCGCTGCTGATACGGGAAATGGAGTTTAAGCGTCTGTCGATCATCGAAATGGCCGCCGTTCTGGTCAGCGCCGCAGTGTCGCTCTCGATGGCCTTGCTGGGATTCGGTGTTTGGAGTCTTGTGGCTTTGGTGCTCGTACGGGATCTGATCATCACAGTGTTGTTGTGGACGCATACTTTGTGGAAACCACGCCCGCATTTTCGCTGGTTTGAATTCACCGAACTGTTTCGCTTTAGCGCTCAGGTGCTCGCAAATGATATCGCCCTCTATATCATCACCAATACAGATGTTACCATCATCGGACGGGTCCTGGGAAGCACCCTTTTAGGGTATTACAACTGGTCCCTGAATCTGATAAAGTTGCCCATAACGCGCCTCTCCGGTATCGTTTCAAGAGTTACATTTCCGGCATTTTCTCTGTTACAGGATGATCTGGATAAATTCAAGACGGGATATCTTAAATCCATCCGCCTGGTGTCGGCTCTTACGTTTCCCATCCTTGCGGGTCTGGCTCTTTATTCCGGAGAGTTTATCCGGGTATTTCTGGGAGAGCAATGGTTGCCCATTCAACTTCCTCTCATAATCCTGACACCCATGGGAATGCTGAAATCTGTTGGCACTCTAAAAGGTTCGGTGCTGATGGCTGTGGGACGACCGGATATTGAGTTGAAATGGAATATTTTTTATTTTATACCCCTGGTTTTTGTTTTGTTGCTTGGAACGCGGTTCGGACTGGTGGGTGTGTCTGCCGCCTTTACGATTCTCTATGTGATCACATTTCCGGTGATCCAGCACATTACCAACCGACAGATGCGGGTTCGAATGACCGAGTTTCTATCCGTATTGATACCTGCAGCGGCTGCGACGGGAGTTATGGTCGGATTCGGCCTTTTCTACAAGTATGGTACAACTTTTTTGCACTTTAGTCCTTTGCTGGTACTATGTGTCGGTATCCCGCTGGACATGATTGTCTATGTGGGCATCATCTGGATCGTGGATCGGGACGTTGTGACCGAATTTATATCGTTTATACCCGGGAATCATAAAAGGAGCCGGAACCAATAGTATGAACATCGCGATAATGGGTATACGAGGGATACCTGCCAACTATGGTGGTTTTGAAACATTTGTAGAAGAGATGGCACCTCGTCTGGTCAGACGAGGTCATCAGGTGACCGTGTATGGCCGCTCCAATATAATCGACTATGATGGCGAGTGGTACAAGGGCGTTCGTATCAAAACATTACCCACGATTAGTCACAAGTATCTGGACACAGTGATTCACACCCTGGTCAGTACAGTGTACAGCTTTTTTAAGCGCTACGATCTGGTGTTTATTTGCAACAGTGCGAACGCTGTCTTTTGCATTCTTCCCCGGCTGATGGGAAAGCCCACTGTTTTGAATGTGGATGGTCTGGAGTGGAAACGTCAAAAATGGAATGTGCTGGGCAAGAGTTTCTACCGCTTGTCCGAGTTTTTGGCCACTTTTATGCCCACTGCCATTGTAACCGATGCCGTGGAAGTTCAACGCTACTATCAAAGCAAGTTTGCCAAGCCATCGGTATTTATTCCCTATGGAGCACCTACCGAACGGGCGAAAAGCACGGATATCCTCGATCACTATGGATTGGACCCCGGCGGTTATTTTCTCTATGTCAGTCGTATGGAACCGGAGAACAATGCACATCGGGTGGTCAATGCTTTTGAACAGGTCCATACTTCAAGACGGCTGGTGATGGTGGGAGACGCTCCCTACAGCAAAGAGTATATCGCACGGATACGACAGACCAAGGACGACCGGATTGTTTTCACTGGTTATGTGTTTGGTAAAGGGTACCGTGAGCTTCAGAGTCATGCCTATGCTTATATCCAGGCGACAGAGGTGGGAGGAACTCATCCGGCCTTGCTTGAGGGGATGGGGTATGGTAATTGTGTTCTGGCCAATGATGTCCCGGAGCACCATGAGGTCCTTGGCGATAGCGGTCTCTTTTTTTCCAAAACCGATGATTCGGAACTGGCCGGCCAAATACAATGGTGTTGTGACAATCCCGATGCTGTTGAATTGCTGGGTCAGAGAATCCGGGAACGCGTTCTGGAGCGCTACAGTTGGGAAAAAGTAAGTCTGGACTATGAAAAGCTGTTCCGGACAGTTTCGAGAACCTCATAACAGATGAGATGCGTGTGATGAAACAATGTACTCTTTTGATACCTGCCTATAATGAAGAGAAAAATATTGTCGATGTGATTTCGGGGATTCAGGGAATGGCAACGACACTTGCCGACCGGGGGTGGCAGGCTCGTATTCTGGTTGTCGATGATGGTTCTCAGGATCGGACAGCGGAAAAAGTGCGGGAAATGGGAGAGCATGTGGTTCAGCTCCCGGTCAATCTGGGATATGGTGCTGCGCTTCAGACCGGATTTCGGATGGCCGATCACTTCCTGTTCGATGCCTTGATTTGTATGGATGCCGATGGTCAACATCGTCCCCAGGATGTTCTCGCTCTCTTGGAGGAGCATGATCAATCGCATTGTGATGTCATTCTGGGTTCGCGTTTTGTCCAGGATACAGGGTATAAAACAAACTGGTCGCGAAAGCTGGGCATCCAGATGTTCAGCTGGGTGCTTTGTTTTTTTTCCGGTAAACGGATTTATGACGTGACCACCGGCTTTCAGTTGCTGTCAAAGCCGGTGGTCAAATTGTTTGCAGAAGAATATCCCAGTGACTATCCGGATGCCCAGATCCTGTTGTTATTGGCTTTGTCCGGGTTCCGGATTAAGGAGATACCTGTGACGGTTTTACAGAGGGTACACGGATCGTCCATGCATTCATCGATTGCCTCTTTGGTTTATCCCGTACGCAATCTGTTGGCGATTATCGTTATTCTGCTGAGACTGTCGCAAATTCGCAAGGCTCTGTCACCCGCATCCTGACGAGGAGGGATTGCGGAGGTTGGACTGGCAGGTACGCCGGTTTTTTATGGAGACACTGTCGGGTCGTGAACGACAAAATAGAACGGCACTGTATATGTCAAAAGGGAAAACACTGATCTGGGTATTGACGGGGATTGGAATCGCGGGTGCGATCCTTCGGTTTTACGGAATTGATTTTGGAAAGCCCTTTTTCTATCACCCGGATGAAATCAAGCTGGTGGCTCAGGCTGCGCGGCTGTTAGAGGCCCGGTTTATGGATAAGGATGTTTTTTTCGCCATCGGGGTCTATCCTCCATTTTATACGTATGTGCTGGCGTTCTTAATGGGTACCTATATTGGTGTCAACCTGCTTTTGGGCAGATACGAGTCCATCGAGCAGGTCATACAAGCCTATTTTGATCATCCGTTCGAATATTTTTTCGTCGGCCGGCTGTTTGTGGCTGCTTTGGGTGTGGCGTCGATTTTTTTGATGTATCTTTTAGGGAAAGGGCTATATAATAGCAATTTGGGGCTTGTAGCCGCTCTTTTCCTGGCTGTCAATGCGCTTCATGTCCGCAATTCCCACTTTAACACCGTGGATGTACCGGTGACGATCTTTGCTTTGGGCTTTTTGTTTTTGTGCGCGGAATTAATGAAAAACCCTCGTCGCCGTTATTATATCGGATGTGCCGCATTGCTTTCTCTAACCGTTGCAACCAAGTTCAGCATGGGGCTTTTGGTTCTGCCCTTCCTGGTGGCACACAGTCTGCATGTCACCAGACACCATCCGGTAAAGTCTTTTTTCTGCCGCAACCTCTGGATTGCGGTGGTGACGGGCCTCGTGGTGTTCACCCTTGCCTGTCCGCTGTTCGTCCTTGATTTTAATGAAAGTCTGGGAGGGTTGCTGGGTACCAAAAAATTCGAGAGTGTGGGTAAAATCGGCAGCGGTGGTGGACTGTTTTCCTACTGGACCGGGCAGCAAGCTGAAGGGTTTGGGGTGTTTTTTCCCAACTCCATTCCCGCCACGTTCGGTGTACTTTTGACGCTACTTTCTATTCTGGGACTGCTTGTTCAGCTCTACCGTCATCGGCGTGAAGATCTGCTGATCCTCAGTTTTTTGATTCCGAGTTATCTGCTGTTCGAATCCATGTCGATCAAAGCGATGCGTCATATTTTGCCTCTGGTTCCGCTGCTGATGATTTCAGCTTCCCTGCTGGTGATCGAGCTGAACCGGTGGGTATGCCGGAGTAAAGCTCGCTTTGTCCCGTATTTGTTCGTTTTTGTCGTTGTGGTTCAGGGGGTATATCTTTCGGTTGGGTATCATAGCGCTCTGGCGGCAACCGATCCCCGGGCTCGAGCCTATAACTGGATCCGCGAGCATGTCCATCCCGGTTCTGTCGTGGCTGTTGAAAATTTTCCACCCACTCCCTTGGAAGAACAGGCTTATCGTGCCGATACCACCTATCAGATCATTTCCATGGATCTTACCCAAAAACAACCCTCTATGGCCGATTCATTGATTCGACTCCTGCAGAATAGACGGGTTTCAGTTTATATTTCGGACAGCTTTACGAGAACGATTTTTTCCTGGCCAGAGACCCTGGATCGCTACGATCGAATTGTGAGAGACCGAAACCGGTTGTTTTCCTGGATCCGGAAACGGGCAGTGTCCAACGTGTCTTTCAAATCAGCGCACTCAAAGGTACAACCTTCAATAACGATCTATCAATTGCCCCCTTTCCGGGATGAGAGTCCTCACCACAGTGAAAAAAACGACAGTCGACACTGACAACAGGAATGCCGGCGCCGGGGTGTAAAGTAGACAAACACATTCAGGAGACCGATATGTCGGAAGAGTTTTTTATTTCGCTGCGAGGACGAATTATTCTGGCCGTCCTGGTTTTGATTTTTATTGCATTTATATTTTCATTGCTGAAAAAGAGGAAAATCAGCGAAACTCTGGGACTGATCTGGCTGGTGGCCTCGGTGGGCGTATTGATTTTTATCTCTCACGGCCACATCATGATTACCCTTACCCATCTTCTGGGCGCCAAATATGCAGCGTCGGCTCTGACCATGCTGGGGTTGTTATTTATTACATCGCTTCTTTTGTATTTTACTCTGAAAATATCAAGCCTCACCCAAAAAGTCAACGAATTGACTCAACATGTGGCCATACGGGAATATGAGGATCAGCAGCGGTTTAGCAAATTGGAAGGAACGGAAACCCAAAGCAAGACCGCTGCAAAGAGTGAAAAGGGGGTGTCGTAAACGAATAATCACTGGACACTTGCTGTCCGTGAGGATCTGTTCTGTCGTTCCGCAAGCGTTTGGCTTGGCCGTATATATAGGTAGAGAAAAAATAGAGTTCGCTCTATTGGCAACGGTGACGGATATCGTTCACCGTACGGCAAATCTGGATCCTAAAAACGTTGTGAACGGACCGTGAAGTTACGACTCTATATCTTTTCGGCATTGGGTTTTTTCCTGTCGATAAATCAGGGCTTTAATATGATCGTGGGGACGCTCTCCTATGGATATCCCCGGGGGGCGGATGTCTTTATGCCCATTGATCTGCCTCTTTATGTTTTATTGTTTATCAAGCCGGACAATTCGATCCGAACTCGATTCCGGACAAGTCTATTGATTCTTAAAATTTTTTTGGTTGCCTTTTTTTTGTGGACAGTGACCGGGGAATTTGTTGCGGAGGAGCCGGCGGAGTTCCGATTTGCCCTTGTCTATCTGTCACGTGCTTTATTGCTGTTTTATGTCCTGGTCACGCGGCTGAGCAAGCGAGAAGAGTTGTACTATTTTGTCTGGGGGCTGTTGGTCGGAGTGGGATTTCAGAGCCTGATCGGCATGTGGCAATGGCAGATCGGACCGGTGGTTCTGCCGTTTTGGAACGTGAAAAATTCATGGCGCAGCACCGGAACCATCGGCGTTCCAAATGCTTTTGGTGCTTATCTGATTGCGTTCATACCCCTACTCGTGCGGATAGCTTTTTTTACACAGATCAAATACAAGATACTCTGGATGGGTGTTGTGGTGATGGCGTTGGGCTCGCTGTTTGCTACTTTTACGCGGGGGGCCTGGTTGGCCTTGGTGCTGACGATGGTGATTTATTTCATTATCGACCTTCGCAAGAAAAAGCTGTCAAGAAAACAAACGCGAGCGTTTCTGATTCTTTCGATGATGTTCGCTCTTGCCATGAGTATCAAATACGGTCATGTTATCACAGACCGGCTTTCGAACTCAAAGGAAGCTCTCGTTAGCAATGAGCGGCACAGTCGAATGGGGCTGGCT
>CAYPUH010000096.1:0-14226 GCA_964413725.1 uncultured Cytophagia bacterium | reverse complement strand
TAGGTCGATCCCGCTTTACAAACGATCCAGCCACTGTCATCGACGATTCGCTCCTGAAGATTGGCCGGAAAGAATCCATCGATATGATTGGAGGTGGTTCCGACAGGGATATCATAAAGCACCAAAAGCGTGTTCTCGTGCTGAAAGGTGCGTTCATAGGGAGATCCGCCCGTCCACTTGTCGGGATTGTTGTACGTGGTTTTGGATGCTGTGATGCCGGCCATCGAGGTTTTGACCTCTTCGGGGAAAAAGGTACCGATCTCCAGTTGGGACCAATACGGATGGAGTCCAAAAACTGTTGAATAGGGTTGGCCGTAGATATAGCGGATACCCCAGGTGTGCTGTTGTATGGGCTGGAGAATTCCGCCCTGAAGCGAACCGATGACATAGTCGTCAGTCATATACGTGGTTTTATACACCGGAGGATTGATCTCCGCACCATACCGGATGTTGTGCCGAACGCGTTTTCGTTCCCGATGAACATAAGCTTCACTGCGATCCATGGCGATGCGATAGATGATATCGGGCAAAACATAACCGGAAAGGATTGGATGAATGAGCCATCCGTTTCGGACCCGGTCTCCGGCTCCAAAATAGAGAAAGGCAAATGCTGAAGACGTAGATGTGGGAAATCGGATCAGATTGCGTTCATAGATGCGACTGTGGCCACCTCCATATTGTTGATCGAGGTGTTCGGCGGCAAAATCGGCCATAAAATAGTGAGCCAGCATTTCACCCAATTTCTCAACCTCTGGATCCTGGGCGTATCCCGCCAGAAGCGTTGCCGCGATCATATACTCGGCAAGATAATCCGGTGAATCGAATTCGCCTTGTCCTTTGGAGGTGGTGAGTTTCGCCCACTCGAACAGATATTCTTTGGACTGTTTACGGTTTTCAGCAGAGGTTTTGCCATTGTACCACTCGGATCCGGGCAAATCAGGCCACTGCTCTGCCGCCAGGAACAGAGAGGCGAAATACATGGCCCAGTGATTTTCAGTGTCCCCCCGGCTGGGTGCATATGTCTTCCAGGCATTCCGAACCGCAGCTTCGGTGTTGTCTGACATCTTGTCCTTTCCGGCCAGATAGGTTCCGATCACCGGAAACATCCAGAACATATCGCCGTGAGGATTTTTCAAGAGTTCGATGAACAGAGAATCCGCGAATTCAACATCGTTGTTGCTGTAATACCGTGCAGCGACAGTGTTATAGCTGGGACGGGTCAGAGTATCAAATGTTGAAATAACCCATTCGGCCCGATCCTGATACGCATCCATATAGTCTTCGCGACTTTGAAGATCCGCCGCCAATGTCGAGGTAACGGTCATAACGACCAGAAAAACGGTTAGGAAAAATCTTTGTTTCATTCTGTCGGCTCCTCATACGATTCGATTTTCAACCCCCAAATAAACCCATTGTCGATGCCGATAAAGCGCCATTCCAGTCCGCCATCTTCAGACATGTAGACGCCCTTTCCCATCGTTCCGGCATAAATGCGATTGCTGTTGGTGGGATCAACAGCAATCGCATGGATATCCAGTAGACCCAATCCTTTGAAATGTTGCTTCCAGGATTTTCCACCATTTATGGACTTGTACACACCGGTTTGAAATCCGCCCGCATAGAGCGTGTCCGGATGGGATGGATCGAACGCAAATCCATAAAAGGTATCATGCAGGACTCCGGTATCTCGTTTTTCCCAGTGTTTTCCTGCATTGAGACTCATATAGATACCGTGATTTTCGGTTCCAGCAATCAAAATATTTGGATTTTCGGGATGCATCACAACGGTGCGAATATTTCGAATCAAAAGACCCGAGCGCGTCCAGGTTTCACCAAAATCAAAACTTTCATAGATGCCGTCTTCTGTGGAGATGAAGAGATGTGAGCGATCTGCAGGGTCCAGGCAGATATCGCTGACAAAGGTGGCATCCACAGAGTTTAGCCCGGTGTTGTACTGTTTCCATGTTTTTCCACCATCCAAAGTTTTATAAAAACCATAGGGCGATCCCGCATAAAGAATGTCCGGAGTTGTTGGATCAAACACCACATTGCTGACCTCGGTCATTTTCCAGTCGGTGGTCACTTTCCAGGATTTTCCCCCATCCCAGGACTGATGAACACCTGTATGCGTGGCGATAGCCAGTATTTGTCCATCGGCTGGATCAAAGGCATCCATCTTGAACGCGCGGTTGTTGGGTCGTCCCGTGATTTGCCAGTTCGTATCCGGTCCGACTGATTTAAAAAACAGACCGGACAGGCTGTGTTTTTGTCCGGTATGCGTATAACTTGTGGAGAGAGTGGTGACGTAGAGCGTTGCGTCCTGTCCCCATGCAAATGCAAAGAGAATCAGGAGCCAGGGTACCACTCCAATGAGAACCGTACGTCGCATGTGCCTTTCCTTTATGTTTTGGGTGTTTGACTTTTATAGGGACAGCCATTGTCCCACTGGCCGTCTGACAGGGATATTAAACTTTAATCTAAGAAATTATTCACAAAATCAAAACAGTTTGTCGATAGGGTGTATTATGGTATAAACCGCTTCTGCTGATTTTAGAACGTGTCTGGTCGCTGTAACATCGCCACCGGGAGAAATAAGGGCATGTGCACGGTGTGTGAAAGACGATTCGGGGAGTCAAAACAAACGGAGACCGGGTGTCTCGTTTGTTGGTCGGGAGATGGTTGAAGAGTTTTTTGAATGGATGGGGAGGGGGTAAAAAAACCGCCCCGGCTGAAAACCGGGGCGGTTGAAGAAAGACTACCAGGATTCTATTTCATCAATGTCATCCGACGAATCTGAGTGAACGGACCTGCCTGCAGGCGATAGAAATAGATTCCACTGGGCAGATCGAGCGCATTCCATCTGATGGAATAGGCTCCGGCGGTCTGAAAGTCATCCACCAGAGTGGCCACGTTGCGTCCCAGAACATCATAGACATTCAGGCGAACCTGGATATCCTCGTTCAGGTTATAGCGAATGACGGTCTCTGGGTTGAAGGGATTGGGATAGTTGGCTGCCAATCCCATCTCCTGCGGGACCTCTTCTTCCAGACTTGCGACCGATTCAGTGGCCGGGATCGCGCCCCGTTTCTTTTCGGTCTGGACCATCAGCTCGACAATCTGTCGCCATCCTTGCGGAAAGTAGTTGGGACCGATTAACTTGACCATTACGTATTTTGCGGTATAGTAATCGTCAAATTTTTTCCATTCCCATGTTTTTCCCGTAAATCGTCGACGGAACCGATCCACCAGGGTAAAGTCTTCGGGATCGGTGCCGGTGGTGGATACCCAGACTTCCAGTTTGTTGGTCTGATTGTCGTACACCGCGGCATCATCTTCCGTACCATTGTCCGTGATGAACACAAAATAGTTGAACTGGTAGAGGCGACGATCGGCAAACTGGAAGATGGCCCACGCGGGATCCATTACGTTTTCATCTCCGCGAGCGAGGGTGGTGCCGTCATACCCCTCGAGGTCGCCATCCACAGCATTGTCCCATCCCCACTTGATATACCCTTTTTCGTAGGTATCGGATCCTTTGACAAAGACCAGCGAATTGGGCTTTTTATCACCCAGCTCAAATACGGGAAGCTCCACGACGGTACCGTTGGCAAGGGCCGCAAACAGACCGAATGCCGGTCCATCCTGGTTATCATCGGGGCTGAGGAAGCCCGACGCAAACACAATGGCTGAGACACCAGCCAGTTCCGAGGCGTCCAGATCATAGGTGGCGACGATCGTTTCATTCTGCCCGGCGGGTGTGACGTCGATCAGATACTGAGCGGGCTCGATTGCGAGATAATCGGTAAAGTCACCATACATCAGATTTTCCACAACCAGCACCCCGTCAAGAAGAAGGTCAACACCCGGAGCATCGGTCGCGCCATGCAGGGCAATGATCTCGAATTTGTCGGATTGTGCCTCTTCTCTGATCATATCGTTGGCAAATAAGGTGAATCCGATCTCTTTGGCGTCCGGATTGGCCGCAAAGTTATTCGGGTCGAGGACTCCGTTGGCCACGGCAACATAGGTTTTGCCTGCTGCCAGATTCACTGTGAAATCCGCAATCACATCGCTCGCAGATGTGCTGGTTCCCGGAGCCACACCAATGATCAGGTCAACCCCGGCCGGAGCGTCGATAAATGGCGTGGCAGCGCGGAAGGCAAAGTCGTCCAGCAGCAGCTCGCCATTGAGATAGATATCAACGGAGGCGGCCGCCGGATCGGCGGCATTGTGAATGACCTGCAGCCGTGCGGTGGTCAGTGCCGGCAGCTCGATGACGTTGCCATCGGGCAAGGCGGCAAACAGACCGAATGCGTCTCCATCCTGATTGTCTGCCGGACTGAGAAAACCGGAGGCAAAGACAACCGCAGCTCCACCGGCGAGACCACTCAGGTCGGCTTCAAAGGTGGCCACCACGGTTTCTCCGGAAGCATCGGCCACATCGAGCGTGTAACTGGCCGGCGGCACGGAGAGATAGTCGGTAAAGTCACCATAGGCAGCATCATCGACCAGAGTCCCCACCCCGCGTGCGATCACGTCCACAGTGGGTGCGTCGGTGGCGCCGTGCAGGACGGCGAAATCGACCTTGTCAGCTGCCATGGCGGCTTCTCTGGCCATATCGCTGACAAAGAGAGTAAAGCCGATGTCTTTGGCATCCGGATTGGCTGCAAAGTTGTCGGGATCGAGAACTCCGTTGGCCACGGCGACATAGGTTTTGCCTGCCATGAGTCTGGCCGGCAGCTCGGCGATGATGTCATCGGCCGAGGTGCTGGTGCCGGGTGCGACGCCGATAGCCAGATCGGTGTTTGCCGGCGCGTCGATAAAGGGAGAAGCGGCGCGGAAGGCAAAGTCGTCCAGCAGCAGCTCGCCATTGAGATAGATATCAACGGAGGCGGCCGCCGGATCGGCGGCATTGTGAATGACCTGCAGCCGTGCGGTGGTCAGTGCCGGCAGCTCGATGACGTTGCCATCGGGTAGAGCGGCAAAGATCCCAAAGGCGGGTCCATTCTGATTGTTTGCCGGTGTAAAAAATCCGGAGGCAAAGACAACCGCAGCACCGCCACCCAGGGTGGAAAGATCTGCCTGGTAGGTAGCAACAACCGTCTCACCGGTTGCATCTGCGATATCCAGGACATAGTCATCCGCCGGTACAGAAAGATAATCCGTAAATGCACCATACGCTGCATCATCGGCAAGTGTGGCCACATCGCGGGCTGTGATGTCCACGGTCGGAGCATCGGTGGATCCGTGGAGGATAGAGAAATCAACATTGCTGGACACATCACCACTTTCTTTTGCCATTTCCTTAATGAACAGCGTAAAGCCTGTTTCTTCACCGTCGGGATTTTCCGCAAAGTTATCGGGATTTAGAACACCGTTGGCGACCGCGACATAAGTTTCGCCAGCTGTGAGAGTGAGGTTGAACGATGCGATAACATCAGCGGAGGAGCTACTTGTGTTTGGAGCCACGCCGACAGTGATTTCGGTCCCTGCCGGAGCATCGATAAAGGGTGTTGCCGCTCGGAAGGCAAAGTCATCCAGCAACAGTGTGTCCCCGAGATAGATATCCACAGCCCCAGCCGCTGGATCTGCTGCGTTGTGAATGACTTGCAACCGTGCCGTGCCGTCCTGTGCCGAAGCGGTAAATGCAATTAGAAACACCGCCAGGGCGAGTAGTGCTAGATGTTTCATAAGACCCTCCAGGTTTTATGGAATAAAACTATTTGGAAACCAACCCCCGTTCCGCGCAACTTTTATGTGGTCTTGATTAAGGAGCATAAACTATAACCCTGGTACGTATGATAATATTCCTAAAATCGCTCAAAACGCTCAGCTCAACCTGTTTGGCCTCACAAAACGGGGTCTGAATTTCGCCACACAAATCAGGCGTTTATGTCTTTGGGTTTTTATCTTGATTCTTATTCGGCGATATAGTATTATAAAAGTCATTTTTCCGTGAATAGTTTTGATAGGGAATTTGTTTTTTTAGCATGTATCTTTAGTCAAAAAAGGTAAAAATGCAACGTACACCTGTCATTCGACCAGAACATGGAATTTAACCGAGTGAAATGAAAGATGATGACAAAACGACAATGGATTGTAATCGGTTCTCTTTTGGCCATCTTTGTGGTCTCTTATCTGTTGATGCAGCTTTTTGTTTCTCAGAAGCAAGAGTTTGCAAGGCGTCCGGCAGAGGCTCGTGAACGCTTTGTTAAAGCCGAACCTGTAGAGTATCGTTCCATCTCATCACACGTAACGGCCAGGGGGCGTGTGGTCTCCAGTGCTGAGATCGATATCGTGGCTGAAGCATCCGGAAAGATTGAGCCGGGTGATGTGCCGTTGAAAAAAGGACAATCCTTCCACAAAGGGGATGTTTTGTTCACGATCTACAAAGATGAAATGGAGCTTTCACTCAAAGCGCAAAAAAGCCGGTTTCTCAACTCTGTCGCCAATTTGTTGGCCGATATCCGTATCGATTTTCCCGATCGCTATCCGGTTTTTCAGATGTTTTTCAACGATGTACAACTCGAAGGCGAGATGCCCGCACTACCGGATGTGCAGGACGAGAAACTCAAGGTCTTTCTCGCCAGCCGCAATGTATTGAACGATTACTATACGATTCGCAAAATGGAAAAGCAACTGGGTCGTCATACAGTTGTTGCGCCGTTTAATGGCAGTTATATACAGGTATCACTGGAAGTGGGTGCCTATACCAATATGGGAGGACGTGTTGCCCGGATCATCCACACCGATACCGTAGAGGTGGAAGTCCCGGTGGAGAACGGGAATGCCAAATGGATTCGTGTGGGCGATCCGGTTCAACTTTCCGCAATCGACCGGTCCCACTCCTGGTCGGGCAGGGTTGTCCGCGTATCCGACTTTGTCGAGCCGTCCACGCAGGCACGACCGGTTTTTGTTCGGGTACCTTTGAACAATCAGCCCCAGCTGTTTGCGGGGGACTATTTGACGGTCACATTTGACGGGGGGATGATAGAACAGGCAATGGAGATCCCTCGTCGCGCTGTGTTCAATTTTAACCAGGTGTTTGTGGTACAGGACAGTTTGCTCAAAAAACGGCAGGTTAATTTGGTCAAAGTGAATGATGAGACCATTATATTTCGCGGTTTGTCTCCCGGAACCCGGGTGGTGGTTCAACCCCTGATCAATGTCTCCGAGAATACCGCCGTCACCGTTCTTGACGACGAGATGGAACCCGTATCTTCCGACTCTGTCATGACGGGGTCTGCAGAATAATTTGACAGTTGACCTTTGGAACCGGATAAGGATCCGAACCGATGCTCAGACGAATCATTGCTACCTTTGTAAAATTCCCCTTTTACGCCAACCTGCTGATTGCTTTTATTGTGATCGCGGGTCTGGTATCATTGTCCAATCTGAAAAAGTCCTTTTTTCCTGAAACCACATCGCGAATGATCTCCGTTTCGGTCTATTATCCCGGTGCGTCTCCGGTAGAGATGGAAGAGGGCATTACCACCCGTGTCGAGACCGCTGTGAGAAGTATTGTGGGTATCAAAGAGATCACGTCGGTGTCTTCTGAAAACCGGTCCAGGGTGTCCATCGAGACCACTGGCGAGTATGATATTGACGATGTCCTGATGGAGGTCAAGAATGCGGTGGATGGGATTTCAGGCTTTCCCAGTGCGGCAGAGAGACCGGTGGTTACAAAGCAACGCAACACCTCCAGGGCGCTTTTTCTTACCCTGACGGGGACAGAGGACATCTTTACCCTGCAAGAGTATGCCTACCAGATAGAAGATGATCTGCTCAACTCCGGAGCGGTCAGCCAGGTCCGTTTGCGAGGTGCACCCTCGCCAGAAATTTCTGTTGAGATCAAAGAGGCCGATCTGCTCCGCTATAATTTGACCTTTAATCAGATTTCCAGAGCGATTTTAAACAACAACCGGGATATTTCTGCCGGTCAGATCAAATCGAGTGATCAGGAAATACTCATTCGTTTGCGTTCCCGAAGTGCCGATCCGGATAAAATTGCCAGTATCGTGCTGCACGGCACGGAAAGCGGTGGGGTGGTTCGTCTGCGGGATGTGGCAATTGTAAAAAAACAAACGCCGGAAAATTTTTATCCCACCTACGGCAATGGGGAAAAGTCGGTCACACTCACCATCGATAAATTGCCGGAAGAAGATCTGGAAGAGATCACTGAATATGTCAATCAATATGTGGACACGTTTAACGCCGAGAATCCGGGTGTCCGGCTTCGCATGATTTTTAGTTTTCTCGAAATTTTGAACAGCCGTCTGGACGTGCTGTTGAACAACGGTTTGATCGGATTTACACTGGTCATTCTGGCTCTTACCCTGTTTCTCAATTTCAGAGTATCTGCCTGGGTCGCCTGGGGAATCCCCGCCTCTTTTCTGGCCATGTTCATTCTGGCCAATCTATATGGGATCACCATCAATATGATATCGTTGTTCGGAATGATACTGGTGATTGGAATTCTGGTTGACGATGGAATTGTGATTGGCGAAAACATCTTTTCACATTTTGAAGAGGGTAAAAATCCAAGACTCGCGGCAGTGGATGGTACCATGGAGGTCGCACCTGCTGTGGTGACCTCCATTCTGACCACTGTTGTGGCGTTTTCGCCTCTTTTGTTCATGCAGGGGACCCAATTTGAGGCTCAATGGGAGATGGCGTTTATCGTTATCGTGTCCTTGTTGCTGTCCCTGTTTGAGGCCTTTTTCGTCCTTCCCGCTCATCTGGGCAATGGCCATGTTCTGCGTCGTCGTAAACCCAACACCAGCTGGTTTAATGTACGTCTTTACACCGAACGATTCTTTTCCTGGCTGCGCGAACATGTCTATGGCAAAGCGCTTCACTGGATCGTGGAGTGGCGATGGATTATGATAGGCGTACCGGTCGCGTTGTTTATGATCACGATTGGTTTGTTTTTGGGCGGGATTATCAAAAACACCTATTTCCCGGTGGTGGATTTTGACAGTTTTGAGATCAATCTCGCATTTGTTCCTGGATCTGGAGAGGATCAGACATATGATTATTTGCTTCGATTCGAGGATGCGGTGTGGCAGGTCAACGAAGAATTGACAGAGGAGATGGGGAACTCGAACTCCATCATAGACGATACTCGGCTGCAGGTGGGAAGCGCATTCTCGGGACGAGAGCGGGGGGCTCATGCCGGCCGACTTGTGGTCTGGCCCCGTGATTTGACCAATGAGGATCTGACGGGCATGCAGATTGCCAAAAGAGTACGGGAAGCAATCGGCCCGGTGCCCGAGGCGGAAAAGTTTACCGTCGCGGGCCGGAATCGGTGGGGATCTCCGGTGTCGATCAGTTTACTCAGCAGAAACCTCGAAGAGCTGGATGCGGCCAAGGAGCTGCTCATACAAAAGCTGGAGAACATGCCCATCCTCAAAGATGTCGTGGACAATAACGCTCAGGGTAAGCGGGAGGTGCGGCTGGAACTGAAACCAAAGGCTTACTTTTTGGGACTGGATGAAAATCAGATTGCCAGCCAGATTCGACAGGGCTTTTTTGGCGCCCAGGCTCAGAGACTGCAACAGGGCCGAAACGAATTGCGCGTATGGGTGCGGTTCCCACGGGAAGATCGGCTCAATCTCGGTCAGCTGGAACGGATGAAAATTAAAACGCCCCAAGGTGAATTTCCGCTAATCGAACTGGCCGGTTACCATATGGAACGCGGACCGGTCAGCATTCCTCATTATAATGGTCAACGTGAAATTCGTATCGAGGCGGACCTGATGGATCCCTATGCCTCTGTTCCGGATATTTTACAGCAGGTCAATAACCAGATCATCCCCGAAGTCAAAACCCGGTATCCCGGCATTGCTGTACAATATCAGGGTCAGCAAAAAGAAAGCCGTTTGGCAGTCAATCGATTGCAGGCTTATTTCCTCATCAGTTTCGCTCTGATCGTGCTGATCCTAATGATCCATTTCAAATCCTTGCTGCAATCTGTTATTGTCTTGATGATGATCCCGTTGTCTCTATTGGGCGCGTTTTGGGGACACTGGTTGCATGACAAACCGATTTCTCTTCTCAGCGTGTTGGGAATGATCGCCCTCACCGGTGTGATCGTAAACGATGCGGTGATCTTTTTGTCCAAATTTAATTCCCTGATGGCTGGCGGCAGTCGGGTGGACGATGCTATTGTCAGGACCGGAAAAGCGCGTTTGCGACCGATTATATTGACCACTCTGACCACCACCATTGGCCTCTATCCCTTGATACTGGAAAAGTCACATCAGGCGCAATTTCTCATCCCCATGGCCATCTCTCTTGCCTACGGTGTGGCTGTTGGGACCTTGTTCATTCTGATCTTTTTTCCGGTGCTGATTCGGGTGCTGAATGACATAAAGCGGTTTGCCAACTGGGTATGGACCGGGGAGTGGAGTGAGCCGGAAGAGGTGGAAGTCGCCGTACAGTACAGCAAACGGCACATCGAGTAATTCGGTATCAGAATCTTGTACAGATGATCTGATATTTGTTCTAATTCCATGAAACACCCGTGTACCCTTAAACTCTGGAATGCCTGTTATGGTGAGACGGTTGTGCCTATTGGTCCTTTGTTGTATCGTCCCGGTTACAGCGCGGGATTTGAGTCTGGAGACAGCCCTTGAAACCGCGTTATTGAACAATTATTCTGTCCAACTGGAAAAAGCCGATCATCGCATCGCGGCTATGAACAACTCCTGGGGACAGGCGGGACGATTCCCTACCATCGATCTTGATCTCGTGGGATCGGAACGTCTGACCCGTATCGAGGACTCGGAAACCGAACAGCAGTCCCTGACCGGATCCGTGTCTCTGAACTGGCTGCTTTTTGACGGATTCGCCATTCAGATTCGAAAATCCCGATTGGAAGACTTGGAAGAATTGTCAGCCGGCAACACCGCACTGGTCATCGAGAATACCGTGGAATCGGTTATTCTGGGATATTTCAACTGCCTGCTGCAACGTGAAAAAGCAGAAATTGCGGAAGAGGTGATGGATCTGTCCCGGGATCGCTACGACTTTGAACAGGAACGACATCGTCTGGGCAGTCAGAGCCGCTACGAGTTGTTACAGGCGCAGAACGCGTTTCTGGAGGACAAGGCCCGGTATCTGCAGCAATACAATCAGTTCCGGAATTCGATCCGTGATCTGTATTTTCTGATGGGGGCAGAGGACAGTCTGAATGTCGTCTTTACCACACCCTTTCAGGTACAGCCCCGGGACTATTCGTTGCAGGCCAGCCGGGAGCGAATGGTTGCGAACAACCGCACGTTAAAGAATCAGTACATCCATCAGTCCCTGTTGGAAAAGCAGGTCAGGCTGGAACAGAGTGAATGGTGGCCCAGCCTGTCTGCCCGGGCGGGTGTGGAAACCGGCCGGAACCGCAGCGATGCTGCCACCAACATGTTCACGACATCAGATCAAAGCAATGCATTTGCCAGCCTTACACTCCGTTGGAATCTGTTTAACGGCGGCAATCGCAGCCGTGCCATCGAAATCGCCAGGGTGGAGAGAGAGGCCGGCAACATCTCCATTGCCAGCATGAAACACAGTCTCACAAATCGCCTGTACAATCTGTTTGAAACCTATCAGGTCCGGAAACAGCTGCTCGAGGTGGCCCGGGAATCCCTGTCTGCAGCCCAGCTCAATCTGGAGATTTCCGAAGAAAAATTTGATACCGGCGCCATCAATTCATTCAATTATCGGGATGTCCAATTGATCTACCTCAATGCGGCCCTGAACCGCCTGAATGCCGTATATGATCTGATCGAAGTCGATCACGCCCTGCTCAAGATTACGGGTGGTATTCTGTCCGAGTATGAGTCCGCTTCCAATCTGAAATAGATCGGACTCTTCTTTTCCGCGATATTACCCGGACAGGGCCAGGAACGTGTTTGTGATGGCCCGGAATCTTAAAACCCGGCAGAATCGATCACATGCTGCAGGTCTCTCCAGTCATATAGGTGAAACGTTCGATCATCGGACATGGCGACAAACAGACCAGCAGGGTATTGGCTGTTAAGAGAATCGGAAAGAACCTCCGAGCCGTCACTCTCTCGTGTTGAGAGAGCGATGGATGCTATTCTTGGATGGGCATGCGGATTGTTTGGCAATCCCTCCCTTGGAAACACCTGAAATAGATCTGCCTGTTGGTCAGATACCAGGATGTGGCCGCTCGAGTCCTCTTTGCAATAAATGGATATTCCCTCCCTGTCTTCCTTAAATCCTTCCTGGCCGAAGAGAGCCAATTCCTGATTACCATATTTTCCGTCAGGATCTGCACCATATTTTCGAATACCTGTGTTTTCATCACTGTAATAGACAAATCCCAGTTTGTCGTCTACTGCGATGGCCTCGATTTCACCGGACCCGCTAAAGCGTCCAAAACTGCGAATATGTGAGGCGGTAACGGTATTCTGCTTTGTCTCCAGGTGATATTGCCACAAATATTCCCCGTCCACGGGACCATGTTTTCGGGAAAGAATCGCGAATATCTGTCCATCACGGGGTCGTTTATACAGTGCGATTCCCATGGGAGAGCGATTTTTTTCGCCCACAAATACCGGCAATCCACCACCATCGATGGGTGTCATGTTCGGAAGTCGAAAGACGCGTAACTGGTTTGCCTCTCTCTCGGTGACCACTGCGATATCGATATGGTTCTTTCCGTATTGAAATCCATATTCGACATCAACATTATTGGGTCTCTTTAAACCCCGCACAGTCCTGTCCTCGAGAATTTTCCCCTCAATATCGAAAACCGCGAGAGCTCCGTCGGTGTCCTTGTCTGTGCCTATGATCAGTGTGGATTCCGGAGCTGTGGGATGAATCCAGATGGCGGGATCATCCGTGTCATATTGAACCATTTCCGTGATCCGTAAGGGTTTGATTCGGTTGGGTTTTTGAACTGGTCGGGGGAGACTGTCACACCCGATCCAAAACAGAGCTGTCAACAGAATGAAAACGGCCTTTAATCGGAATATTGGCTGCATAAAAAAATCCTTTATTTGTGTTCTATACCGGCAATGGAATAAAAGATAAGGGTTCTTCTGGTAAGAAGCAAGCGACATGGCCCCCTTTACAATAACTTAATGCATGGCTAATATTGTAAGAATATTTCAGTGATATATTGCCACCAAACATGCAGAAAAGAATAAACCAGAAAAGAATAAACACCAGGAGGTTTATATGAAAAATCGTTATGGCTTGATTATAATGGCGCTGTTGTTGCTACCCATGGTTTTAGGGGCAGCTTCACAGGGCAGTGGCACGGTGACCGGCCGGATTTTTGATTCCTCTTCCGGCGAGCCGCTTCAGGGCGCCAATGTGATGCTCGAGGGTACGGTTCTCGGTGCTGCCAGCAACAGTTCAGGTACTTTTTACATTTCCTCTGTACCTGCCGGAGAATACGACATTCGGGTTTCCTATATCGGGTATTCTTCCAGTGAGAAATCGATCACCGTTCGGCCGGGGAAAGTAACCCGTAATGATCTCGGACTCGACCCCGGCTCCGTGCTGCTCGACGATGTCGTGGTCTATGCTCAGCGTACCGGACAGGCCCATGCTCTCAATGTTCAGCGAACATCCGATAACATTAAAAATGTGGTTGCCGCAGACCAAATCGGCAGATTTCCCGATCCCAACTCGGCTGAGGCTGTTCAAAGAGTGCCCGGAATTTCCATTCAACGGGACCAGGGAGAGGGACGCTTTGTACAAATACGCGGAACCGAACCACGCCTGAATTCCATGTCCATCAATGGTCAAATTCTTCCCGCCCCGGAAGGGGATATCCGCTATGTGGCTATGGATGTGATCCCCGCCGACCAGATCGCGTCTATCGAGGTGAACAAAGCAATCACTCCGGACATGGATGCCGAAGCGATCGGTGGATCGGTTAATTTGATCACCAAAAGTGCCTACGACTATAACAAACCTGTCTTCCGGGTTACCCTGGCTCCGGGTTATAATCAGCTCACCGATGATATGAACTACCAGGGGGCCCTGACCTATGGACGGATGCTGACGGATAAACTGGGTGTGATGCTCAGCGGGAGCTATTATCGAACCAATCGGGGATCCGATAACAATGAATTTGAATGGGATGACGAGTCGGTGGAAGAGCTTGAATTACGGGATTATCTGGTGACACGGGATCGTCTCGGTCTCTCCGCGACTCTGGATTATCACCTCAATCCGAAATCTAAAGTATATCTC
>CAYPUH010000095.1:0-14253 GCA_964413725.1 uncultured Cytophagia bacterium | reverse complement strand
AATGTGACGTGGCGGAATTGTTGCCATTCGGTGGCGCCATCGATACGGGCAGACTCGTACAGGTACCCCGGAATCGTCTGCAATCCGGCCAGAAACAGAACGATATAGAGACCCACATTTTTCCAGGTGGCCATAATCGCGATGGACGGCATGGCCCATTCCGGACGGGTCAGCCAGGGGACTGTGGGCATGCCCAATCGAAACAACAACTGGTTTAACAGACCGGTTTCCTGAGAAAAGAGCTGTTGCCAGAGGATGGAAATCACCACGCCCGAGATGATAACCGGCATAAAATACGCCGCGCGAAAAAAGGTACGTCCGGCCAGTTTCTTGTTCAGCAAAACCGCAAACACCAGGGCAATCAGGATTTGCAGGGGGATATGAATGCTGAGAAAGTAGAGCGTATTGAGAATGGCCCGGAAAAAGAGATCGTCCTGAAACAGACGGATAAAATTGTGCACACCGACCCATTGCATGGGGGTATAGACGTCCCATTTGTGAAAAACGAGAATGAATGAAAAGATCAGCGGATAGGCCATAAACAACGCAAAATGAATCCAGTACGGTGCCGTCAGGATGTACCCGCTTCGTTGTGACCGGGTTTTGTATCGTTTTTTGGATTTATCGTCCGGTGACATGCCGTTTCACAACCTCCGTTCATCGCAGCACGGGCTTATTGCATGATTTCGCGGGACCGCTCGGCAGCTCGTCTGACGGCCTCTTCTGGTGTGCGCCGTCCCAGCACACAACACGCTTCGAATTCCTGCGACAATGCGTCAAAGATTTCCCGCAATTCCGGTTCCGCATCTACTCCCCGGGTATAAGGCGCCTGACGAGCAAAGCGGGCCAGTTTGGGATGAGTGTTGAAAAAATCGATATACAATGAATCCATTAACAGGTTCTTCCGGATCGGTAATTGACTGGCAATGCGCAGCAGAGCTGCATCCTGTTCACGGGATACGAGAAAGGTTACAAATTTCCAGGCCCATTCCGGGTATCGGGTGGTGGAAAAGATGGCGATGTTTTTGGGATCGCCGTAACTATACACAGGACCTGAGTGATCATCCGGAACGGGGATCGGAGCATAGTCGTAGGTGAATCCCTCGGGTTTGAATTTTTCCACATGCACGATGTTATAGGGTCCGGTCACGTGAGCGGCTACTTTTTGTCCCAGAAACACATCGGCCTGGAAGCGGGCCCGGGGAAAGATACCGAGATCAAATCCCTGTTGAAAAAAGCGAAACACATTGACCGCCGCTTGATTGTCAAAAATGACCTCCCGGCCGTTTAGCAGCGTTTGGCCGCCAGAGGCCGCGATATAAAAGGTGTAAAAATCGAAATACCGGAGCCACCATTTGACATTGATGTCGACAATCATCATCCAGTGGTCGATCTGACCGTCATGGTCGCGGTCGCGGGTGAGTGTCTGACCCATCTCGATAAATTCTGAATAGGTCGCAGGCGGATGATCGTATCCGGCTGCCCGGAACGCGTTGACGTTGTATTCCAGCATGATTGGGTTGGTTTTCCACGGCATCTGGTAGACATGACCGTCGCGATACCGATAGGATTCGAGTTGATCGGCGGGAAGACGTGCGGCGGTCACAGAGTCAAAATTGGCAAACCGGTCCAGCGGGATCAGGGCATTGGCACGTACAAATTGTCCGACGATCCCAGGCCAGATGTTCGAACAGATATCGGGTGTGGTTTTTCCCACCACTGCGGCCAACAGCACTTCCTCTGTGGACTGGCTCTCCGGGATGGGTTGGACACGTACCGGCATCTTTGGATGCTTCCGATTCCAGGTTTCCACAGCGCGTGTTGCCAACCGGATTTCATGCGTGTTGGCCGCGGGCCAGTAGACCAGCTCATTCTTGCCGGAACGACTTTTCTCCCCGCCGCATCCCCATGTGGAAAGAACACATCCCGCCATTCCCATACAGAAGAGCTGCCAGATCCACTCCCAAAGAGATCTCTCCGGGGAGTCAGAGCGTGTCTTTAAAATTAATTTCAATCTGTTGCTCCGGTTGTGTCAGTGTTGTGTTGATTTTGACTTTCACGAATCTATCATGTCTGTTCTGACTCCATTCAATCGGACTGTCGCTGTCTGTTGTGATATCCATGGCCAGAGTGGGCGAGTGGACCGTCAGGGAAACCGTCTGTTCCCGATAGCCACGCAATGATACCAATAGCCTGCCGGAGAACCGGCATTCTGTCACGGTACAGTTGGCACCGGCAAGGTAGGGATAGAGTGGCACCCCCCGTTCCAGTTCGATGAGCCGGGCCGGCCGGGTCCAGAGCGCGGAAGGCGAGTCCACGCCATCCATCACGATTCGTCTAAACGCCTCTCCGCTGCCACGATACCGGATATGGGTCTGCCGTCCGTGCGCGAAAACCTCATAGTCGATAAAAGTCCAGTGGGACGGCAATCGTGGAGAAAAGGACAGATTCCAGGCGTTTTCCCTCAGTCCGGCAAGACGATACAGCGCGTGCAGATAAAAACCGGCAAACCATAAAAATGAGGGTTTGTCGATCCGGCCGTATCCCGGGGACTGACGATCGGCTCGTCGATACTCGTAAAACGAAGCCTGTCCGCCTGGTGATGCCTCGACACCCGATAATGTCAGATAGGTTTTGAGTGACCGGCAGGCGTTGTCACTGTCATGGGTGTTGAGCAGACTCTCGATATACCAGACGGTGTTTTGTGACCATATGCCTCCATTTAAATAACGATAGGCGGCTCCGGCTTCCGGACCGTTGAAGCGATAGCGATCGGCAAGGGTATCAAAATCTGCGGGTGCGACATTTCGAATTCCCAGTTTGGGATCCAGCAGGGCGGTTTCCGCGGTGGAGACCAGTGTCGCCAGCGAGATGCTGTCGATACTGGTCAGGGCACCCGCGAGCAGGGATCCCGCGTAGAGATGCGGATCCCTCTCGTGCTCTCCCAGATCATTCATCAGATATCCCGCAGAGTCGTCCCAGAGGCGTGCCATCAGATTTTTTTTCAGCCGTTCGGCGCGGCGTATATAGACCGGGCCCGCCGGCGCAGAGGGAAGGTGTGGCGCCAGAACGGCCATTGCCTCATACGCGCGAATGGCCAGACAGGTCATATACGTCCGGGCACCATAAACATCACCGATATCCCACCAGTCCGGTTGAGAACTATAGATGACGCCCTTGTCGTGTTGCCGTATCGCTTCAGCGCTTTTTACCAGCACGGGTGAGAGACGCGTGATCAAGTCCTGATCTCCGCTGTGCAGATAATAACTCCCGGCGACGATGATAAACCACAATGGATTCCAGTTGTCCGCGGCACACCATTCAAACGTATAGGTCGAGTCTTTCCAATAATAGGCATGCGGCAATACTGAATCGGGCCTGCTATGAGATAATAAAAAGTCCAGATCCGTGCGAACCCGGTCCGGATCGATCCAGAGCGCTCCGAGGTCGGTTAACAGGGCGTCATGTGTAAAGAAAAAATTGTATTCTGCGGGACAGGGCATGGGTAGCAGGTATCCGTTGATCATATGGCGGTTGCTTTGCAGGGTGGCCAGAGACCACAATCGGGTGGATTCCAGTTGAGGCTCTCCCAGCCTGCAGATCCCTGCGGAATCAATAAAAGACCGGATGACATTGCTATACCTTTGAATGTCCTCAGAAGCATGCTGACGAATGGTTGCGATCATCCGCTTTTGTTCATTCAAAGCACATGTCCCGATCAACAGGCGGCATCGCAAGGAATCCCGGGGCGCCAGTTGCGTTGTAACGCCAAGGGTTGCCAGAGAGTCGCAATGGACTGACCACGGGTCTCCCGAAGGTTTTGAATCCTGTACAATAAACAGTGCGGTCGAATCTGCGGCCGCCTGCGGAAATGACCAGGAAAAACCGGCGTCGAGCTCCTCGCAGGTGTGAGGCGAAAGACGCGCATAGGTATGACTGCTTCTCAGCTCCGGTACCATACATATTTCGAGAGTCACCTGTTGCGAATCAGGAGACGTGGAAACCAGTGTCATGTCGATGCTGATAAACGGAAGATGATACCCCGGCCGGGTGTCGAGCCTGCAGGTGAGTGTCGGAAAGGTTTTTTCAAACAGAGCGGTCCAGGGTGTGTACCGGCAGAGAAAGGACTGTTCATTCAGTAGAATACGATCAGAAGCTGTGGAGAGGATTATGCGCAACGGTCGTGACCGGTGTCGCTGCCAGTAATCGGTACTTTGATCCAGGCTGTTTGCCACGGGAGTGTAGAAACTGATGCGCGAGGGGAGGGGACTGCTGTAATGATATTCTGCTCCCACATGGGGGCCTCCGATTTCCAGCTGCAACGGGTGTCCTGTTTGCCAAAGGGAATCGAGCGGGACCCATGAAAAGACCCTGACGGGAACAGATAGTACGACGAGACCCATAAACACAAAACGGATCATGGCTTCCTCTGGATGTGCCGGTATGAAACATGATGTGGAGGCTCTGTTCGGGTTCGGTATCCGTCAGCAGCCGATCAGGCCTCCGGGGTGATTTGAATATGTGTTTTGCCGCGAACGTCGCCCCGCGCCATTTGGCGCAGCACATCCGGGACCTCTGAAAGGGACGCTGTGCGTGCGATCAGGGGGCGCAGATTCAATTGACCCGATTCGATAAGCTGTATGGCTGTGGCAAACTCGTATCGATAGGTAAATGATCCCACGATGGTCCAGTCATTGGCAAAGATCTCAAAAGGCGTCAGGGTCATGCGTGAATCGCGGGGATAGACACCAAAGACAAGGTTCTGCCCGCCGGGGGCCAGATGGGCAAAACTGTGTTTCAGAGCTTCTACCGAACCGGTGGCCTCGATTACTGTTGGCCATCCGTCGGGCTGGATGTGCCCCAGGGACCGATTCAGATTCCGGTCGGCCCGCACGCTATGCTGTGCTCCCATCGCAGCAGCCTGCTCCAGTCGATTGTCATCCGTATCCACCACCGTCACCCGGGCTCCATGCAGAGATCGACAGACCTGCAGGTGCAGCATGCCAATGGCACCCACACCCCAGATAATGACGGGGGATCCGAGATCGATTGTCAACCGACTTTGACCGTATAACACACAGGCCAGTGGTTCTGCCAGGGCTGCTTCCGCGGGATCACAGCGCTCAAACCGATGCGCCTGTGCGGCCGGAAGGGTGACGGATTGCGCAAATCCACCCGGCCGAGTCACACCGAGGGCGCGATACTGACGACACAGATTGATGTCGCCATGACGGCAATACGTGCATTCTCCACACCGGATGTTGGGATCGACAGCGACACAATCTCCTTTTTCAAGGTGTCCCACCTCTGTGCCGCACTCGACGACCTGTGCGGAAAATTCGTGACAAGGGACCACCGGATAAGATCCCAAAAAGTCCCCGTTGAAAATATGGACATCCGTACCGCAAATTCCTCCCACCAGAGGACGAACTCGGATCTGTCCCGATTCCGGTTTTTTCGGTTGAATGGGTGTGAGAACGATCTCACCGGGCTTTGAGATGACGATAGCTTGCATAGGATACTTTCAACGGGCTTTGGGTCGGGATTAAAATGATAGACTCAGAGAAAAGCGTTGGACATGATCCAGGCGGCTGAACCGGGCAAAGGCATAGTCCAGGCATACGTTAAAGCTGTTGACCACGCGACTGGCAAACCCCGCTCCCACGGTCATTCCCTGCTCGGCATCGCGAAGAAAGAGATCGCGATAGCCGGCGCGAAGGAACAGGATGTCCCGAAAACTGTATTCTGCGCCCAGGTTCAACGATTCGGTATTGTCATTGGGATGAAGCGCGTCCACGGCCAGAGTCAGGCGGTTGACGGGTGTGTCAAAGGCTTCCAGCGCTACTCCGAACTGAAAGGTCAGGGGCAAGGGCCAGCGTTCGGTTTTGAGATTCGCGGGTACCCGGTCATTGTTTCCCAGAATGTAGGGATCCACATCGTGAAAGACCAGAATATCCTTTCCCTCCATGCGCAGGTCGGTGCCAAAATGACTCAAAGCGGCACCGATACGCATGCCATAGAGTCCGGTGACAAACAATGTGCCCAAATCCACCGCGAATCCCTGAGCGGATTCATGCCAGATGGTCTGTCGAATCAGTTTGACATTCAGGCCAATGGTAAACCGATCGGTAAGCCCGCGGGCGTAGGAGAGACCCACAGCGAGGTCATTGGCGCTGAATATTTCTCCGGTTCCCTCGGGACGATCTTCCGTCCGGACATCCATATCGCCATAATTTACTGTTGTGAGAGAGGCACCCAGCACACCGAAAGAGCCAAGAGGCAGAACAAATCCGGCATAATCGAAGGCAATGTCGGCAAACCATTCGGAATGCATAAACAAAAATTGTCGATCGTCGCTGCGGGCAATCCCGGCCGGATTCCAGTAGAGAGCACTGGCATCGTCTGCTGTCGCCACAAACGCCCCACCCATGGCAACGGCTCGGGCACCGACGCCCATCTCCAAAAACGGAGCCGCTGTTACCCCCACTTTGGATACATCAGACTCTTGTGTCCGGGCTGTACCGGACATAAGCAGCAAACATACCAGGTAGACGATTCGTTTCATGTTTTTGTCCTATCCGTTAATAACTCGAATGTGAATCCTTGCTGATTCATCACGGGACTCGGGATCAGACGAGCCACTTGTATCTGCCGGCTTGTGCGCGGATCGTCTCTATTTGATAACCGCGAATTTGCCCACATGTGTGCCGATACCGGGTGCATCCACATGATAGATATAGACGCCATAGGCGATATCCATGCCGTCCTTGGAGACCAGATTCCATGCCTCTGACCCCTCCAGTGCCGGGCTGTTGTGTTCGAGGGTGTCCACCAGATAGCCGCGCACTGTATAAATCCTGATGGTACACTGTTGCGGGAGATTGTTGAAATAGATGCGTCTTTCTCCCCGGCCAAACCGAAATGCGGTTCTGGGCTCCCATGTGGCGGCAGCGCGATAGGGATTCGGGACCACTGCGATCTCATCCAGCTGGCTTTGGGCCTGCTCACGGTCGACCCGGGGTCCCTGTATGGAAAAGGTAAAGGATTCACCGTTGCGAAAGGGTTTGGTCACCCGCAATCGATAGACATCACCCGATGTTGGCCAGTCGGCTTCCGGAACATCGGATTCATCAAAGAAAAAGGACCAGGCGGTTTTGAACCGGCTTTTGCGGTCGGGTAACGGCGCTCCCAGCGTGTCACCGATAACCACCGTCAACCAGTCGCCCGGTGAGAATTGTTCATTTTTATCCCGGTCCTGAAAGATAAAGTCCATACCACGATTTTCCGTCTGATTGTATATTGCGAAATTGACAGGTATGGCCTTCTGTCCGAATAAAAGGGCCTGGGATGTGTCCACAATCGAGTCGTAAAAACCCAATTCGAGATCTGCCGGATAGGGGACAAACCGTCCCAATAACGTGCTGTCGATACGCACCGGCAGCCGGTAATCGTGACGGCCGTTGATCCACCCTGTTTCGGCATCCATCACGGTGGCCGCAGTATCGTTTCTGATCTCCAGAACCAGACCTTCGATCACAGGGGAGACCAGAAGCCCCTTTGCCAGTGACATGGATTCCAGCAACGTTTCCTGTCGGGTCAGACTGGTGAGGCGGATACTCGGATTCGGTTCCAGGGCGTAGGTCGAGGATTCCTGGAACGTCAATTGATAGGACTCGCCATCCGCCAGCACATGGGGATCCAGTAACTGGATACCAAGGTCACCTGTCCCGGGTCCCTCATGCTCCTGGCTGTCCACATTCGGTGCGATGTATCCGGAGGAAGGTGCCTGGGGTGTGACGATAGCGGTATTGATATCCAGGTATTCCACCACACCGGCGGCATTGACCTTGATCACACTGGGAGCTTCGGATGGCGGAATACCAGAGATCTCTCCGGTTGCGGTGGTGTCCACCAGCCCCCGGTCATAGGGAACCACAGCATAATGGTAGGTCTGCCCATTGGTTACATCGGTGTCGATGTAATAGTGTCTCAGACCACTGTCTTCTCCCAGATAAAACTTGATTCCCTCCACATCGATGGGATGCAGCCCTCGGATACCATTGTCGAGATCGAACTGAGCGATGGGTTGACGATAGATTTGTTTGCCATACGCGTTGGTTATGATCTGGGCTTCGAGAAATTGCGGATCCGTGGTCCGATAGATCCGATAGCCCTCAAAATCCCGTTCCTGAAGAAACGGATCCCAGGATTTCTCCGCAATATCATCCCAATACAGGCTCACCTGACCGTCTCCGGCAATAGCCGTCACTTTGGACTTGTCCGGGGGTTTGGCAAAGCGATAGGAGGCGTTGTAAATCTGTTGAATGGTCTGTTTGGTCCGGGCCAGTTGTCTCTGATCTTCACCAAACAGGAGAGCCATAGAGTAAAACTGGGTCTCTCCGGCCCCCAAATGGAACGGCCCGGAGCTGAAAAACATGCCGAGATTGGTGTTTTGTACCAGTTTGTCGCGCGGCGGCGGAGCTGATTTGAGACCACGCCAGTAGGCTTTGTCATTTTCCATCTTGTATTCGTGCAGCACAAAGACATTAAAGCCCGTCAATCCGATTTGATCGGATTCATCTTTGTCTGTAAAATCAAAATCCGGTTCTCCGGCTGTGGGCATACCATCTCCCTCGCCGTCATCCGGACCTGGATAATTTGCATCGTTGGGCCCCAGTCCGTCATTTCCCAGATCATCGCGCAGGGGTTCGCCGATATCCCATTGTCCGTTTTCATTCAGGTCTTCAAACGCGTCCCAGTTGATATTCTCATCCCCTGACCAGTGCGGACGCAAGGGGCGTTCCGGGAAAAAGGCTTGAAATCGATCCACATCATCCACGCCATAGGGATAGGTGGACAGAAACTGACCCGGGCCGCTGTCGCGTTTTTCATCGATCAAGCCATCTTTGTCATTGTCTCGACCGTCACGAAAGATTCCCGGGCTCTCCAGAAACGCAAAACCGGCAACGCCCACAGGCGACCAGTTGTAGGGACTGCCATAGCCGTTGCCGTCGAATGCCCAGGCGATATCCAGATCGAGATCGTAATTACCGCCGTCATCTGCCGAGTCATCGTGACCACCAATGCCCCAGTCGATGTGAAAGGCGAAATACGAACTGTCATAATTCGCCTTGCTTTCATTGGTGATGAAATAGATGGCAAAAATCACATCCTGAGCCAATACCTGATTCCACTGAAACAGTCGTGAGGCGACCTCGATGCCGAGACCTCTTCGACTGGAATCAGCCGGATCGGGATAGTATAGGTATTCCTCATCCGGATCGTCGTCGAATACCATATAGGCTTCCAGATCGGCATTGGTTTTTCCCAGGCCAAAGAAACCATTCCAGGCACCGGCCCAGTCCAATGGTTTGTCCGGCCAGTATTCCGGCCAGGTGCTGGGATCGTTGCTGATGGCCGGTGAATTGCTGACATTGACTTTGGGATCGGGATTGAAATATCCCGGAAGAGGGGCAAATCCCCATGGAATGCCGTTGGGGGAGACGTCCATATCTTCGCGGTAGCGGGTGACCACAGAGTGACGATGATTGCCATTGGCTTCCGTGATCGGTGCGGCCACGATCAGGGCGACACCGTCCACATAGGTGTGACCCGTTCCTTTGGGCCACTCTCCGGAAGGCCAGGCCGGTTCATCCCAGTTGGCGATCTCTCCATGGTTGGCAAAGACCGTGCGAACCAGATTGCCGTCCATGGTTCCCCAGCGGGTGTTGGAAAGATGCCCCACATTGGGGTCCGGATCGCGTTGTGCGGAGAGAGGCGCGGTTAAACAGCATGTGAAAAGAATCAGCCAAAGCCCTTTTCCAGGTTTAAATGACATGACGTCCTCGTGATTAAAAGTCCAACGAAATCCCCATCAGGATCTGTCTCGGACCGGAGTAAAAATCCGGTCGGGTGATGTATTCGTCAAGTGTATTGAGCCCGAACACCGTGCCTCCGGTGAGTGCGGAGAGCGTATAGTCTGCGCTGCCCGTGTCGGTATACACCTCTCTTTCGTTTTTGCGGTCGAAAAGATTGAAAATCCGGACAAACACAGATGCCTGGTTTCCAGAGATGGACATGTTTTTTGAGGCATACAGATCGAATGTATACACCGCCGGACGCCGTTCACTGTTTTCCACCGCGGTCCGGACGTTCTGTTGGGTGGGCGTATAGGGCAATCCACTGCCCAGTCGCCCGATCAGACTGGCTGAAATATCGTCCGGGTTTCCTGCGGTCACGGTCAGGTTTAAACTGTGTGTACGATCCCAGGAAAGAGGAACCAACTGTTTTTGCGGCTCACGACCCGCCTGAACATCGAGAAATGCCGAGGATGGATCCGAGGCGTTGCCTCGGGCAATCTGATACGTATAGTCCAATGTCGCGCCGAATCCCCCGCCAACTCGTTTTTCCAGAGACACGGTTACGCCCTTGACATTGCCATAATCCCGGTTGATATACCTGGCATACCGGATACCCGTGGTGGTGTGGAGAATTTCGGTTCCCAACAGATTGCGGATATCCTTGAAATATGCCGTTACATCCAGCGCGATATCCGTTGCCAGCTGTTGCTGCAGCCCCATTTCGTAAATGGTCGTTTTTTGAGGTTTGAGAGCGGCATTGCCGATGGTGTTGGGGACGCGCTCCGGCGGGGGGGTGCTGCCGTAATTGCTGGTGGCATAGAGCTCGTATTCCGGATTGGTGTACAGATGTTCGAAATTGGGAATCTGAAAAAAGTGACCATAAGACACATGGATGGCTCCCCGGTCCGTGATCGGGTAGGAGAGACCGAATCGCGGACTGATCTGGGAGGTGTAAGACGCCTCACGTACCGATTCCGGTGTGGGATTTTGAAAGTCCGTCGGCAGATATCCATCGGAGGCAAAGAGGTCAAATCGCACGCCTGCATTGACCACCATGTAGGTCAACTCTATTTTATCCTGTATATATGCAGCCCATTCTACCGGGTGGTAGAGATAGTCGTCGTTGTTTTGAATGCCTTGCGTTTGTGTGGGCACAGACGGAGCCCAGTTTGTATCCCGGTTCAGCCGGATTTCAAACGATCGCAGCCACAGTCGGTGCAGTCGCCCCTCCGCACCCATCTTGATCTGGTGAGCGCGGTGTACCTGAGAAGTGAAGTCGAGTTTGACCACACTGGTGGTGGTGTTGCGTTTGAAATGCCACATCTGTTGGCCACCGGTGAGAAAGGCATTTCCGCTGGCCGCCCGCAACAGATCGGGATTTTCATAGCGTGAATCGTCAGGATCGGAATAAACATATTGTTTATAGTCCGAATAAAAGCGTGCCAGTTTTAACGTCCAGAACGTACTGTTGGATAACACATGTGTCCAGCTCAGGCTGTTATTCCAGCCGAGCTGAATTCTCCAAAAATCTCCATCGGGGTTGTATCGAAACCGATGGTCATAGTCCCTGTATTTCCGGTGTTGGATCAATCCTTCATAGTCCAGCTTGTGCGACCCGCTCAGTCTGTAGGTCAATTTGAGCTGACCGCTCAGGCGTCGCGACGGATTCATGGCTTTATAGGGCGCAGCAGTGCGAATGCTGTCCTGAATACGATCGAAATCCTCCCGAGAATCGAACCGGAAGGTTCGGCCTCGCGACTCGATCATCCAGTCCCGCACGTCATTGCTGGGAAAATTGGACGAGTCCGAAGGCAGAAAAACCTGTTTGCCATAAATGTGCCCTTCTGTGTCGTAAAATCGGCCGGAGGTAAAATAGGTCAGATGTTCACCCGTTCCGGGGACCGGACCACTCAGGGAGAAATCCGCATTGTAGGTCGGATTAAAGGCATCCACATTCCAGAATGTCTCTGTATGGGGTGATACGATATCTCCCACATAGCCGCTGATATGACCATGGGTACGGGTGCCTCCCTCCTTGGTGACGATATTCACCACTCCGGACATGGCCTGTCCGTATTCCGCATTAAAGGTACCGCTGATCACCTGCAGTTCCTGTACCGCCGTGTTTTCCACCTGAACAGAATAATCTCCGGAATAGACATCATTGATCGCCATGCCGTCGATAAGATAGGCGACTTCACCGGTTCGGCCACCGCGAAAATGACCCTCCACCACACCGGCCTGCAGGTTAACCACATCCTGTACGGTCTCTACAGGCAGGCGTTCGATCAGGTCGCTGCTCACACTGGCTGACGTGGAGGTCAAATCCCGTTCGACCAGGGGCTTGCTGGCCACCACGATCACCGATTCGCCCAGGTCCAGGACCTCGGGTTCCAGTTCAAAGGTCAGATTCGTGGTTTTGTCGATAGAGACCCGTACCTGGTTATACTGAAAGGGTCTGTATCCGATCATGGTCGCACGTACGGAATACTGTCCCGGCGGAACCCGTAAAATATGGAATGTGCCCTGGAGATCTGTTGCGGCACCCAGATTGGTACCCGAGACGATTACATTGACACCGGGAAGGGGTTCACCTGTTTCTGCTTCGATGACGGTGCCGGCAATTTTTCCTGTCGTACCTGCCCGGACACAGAGGGGAAGCAGAACGAGGATGATGAGACATTGTATATATGCCCGCATAGGAGACTCCTTGTGCTGAAGCGTCCTCACCTGCATATCGATCAACGGGTCCGGGAATTCCCGGACCCGTTTGTGATGGTTATCGGATGAGGGACATCTTGCGCGTCAGTCTGCATGTGGGGGTTTCCAGAATATAAAAATAGATGCCGCTGGAAACCGTGAGTCCCTGATCGGTTCGTCCATCCCAGATCACCTGGTGTCGACCGGCCGATTGCGGTTGGTCAATCAACGTTCGGATTCGACGTCCCAGGATGTCATAGATCAGTACCCGTGTTTGGCTGTCGGTGGGCAGTGTGTACGATATCGTGGTTTCCGGATTGAACGGATTGGGATAGTTGGGCAGAAGCGAGTATATTGCGGGCAGGGAGTTTCCTTCCGGATCATCGACTCGCACAAAGTCGCCTTCAACCACGGCAAAGTCGTCCCAATAGACCTTACCCACCGCCTGGTGCTGCATGCGGGCACGTACGGACATCCGGGTCGCGTTGGGCGGGGTGATGAGCGTAAAGGTGTAGAGAGACCAGTCCTTGCTCTCCACGCTTTGATCGATGACGAAAAAGTCCTCGCCTTTGATCTCTGCCCAGCCCGGGTCATCGGAGTGATAGGTGACGGTGAAAAAGATCGCCTGTTCCACATCCTCGTCCGGATTGGTGTTGACGCTGTCGGTTTTTACCCAGGCCTGGACCGTGTACAGACGATTTTCTTCTACCGGATTGCGGTTACTGATGCCGACCACCTCTGCAGGATTGCTTTCGTCATCAGCTGTTAACAACGAGTAATCACCGGTGTGAGCGTCATCCCTCGTGATGCTGACGGTGCCATAGCCCGCTTCGCCCTGATCCATTTTGTCCTTCCAGAAGAACCATCCTTCGGGCACACCAAAATTGCCGTTAAACAGGCTCCCCAGCCAGCCTTCGGCACCTTCGGCCCTTCTCATAAAGATATCGTCGAGCCAGACCGTTCCGGTGGCCTGCGCTCCGAAATGGAAACGGATGGACATGGAATCGGCCGGGGTCGGCAGTACGACGGGCGATTCGTTCTTGATTTCCGTCCAGTCCACACTGGCCTCGCTCTGGGGGACGTTCAGGATGACCGGCTGGTCAAAGATCATGGCACCCAGACTGTCATAGAACGTATAGATCAGATGGATTTCCTCATCTGCGGATGCCGGGTTGGTGTTGACATTCTCGGTTTTGACCCAGCCGCCGATTTCCATCTCGATATCCGGATTGATACCTGTGGTCGGATTCCAGTAGAGTTGAGCCATGTTGGCGTGTGTCATCCACATGGGTTCGTCATTGCCATCGGTTTCCTGAATCATGAGAGACCGTTGCGGACTGCGATAGCCTTCATCGGTCCACATGAGAGTGGATTCCCCTTCATTGGCTTTTGTCCAGTGAGCCGGAAGGTCGGCGTTTTCAAAACCGTTGTTGGCCATGGGAGAGGCGATGGGAATGACGTTGAAATCATCCCAATAGGTGTTTCCCGTGGCCTGGTGCTGCATGCGGGCACGAATGCTCATGCGGGTGTCATTTTCACCGGTTTTCAACCGGAAGGTATAGAGCGCCCAGTCACGATCTGTGGCACTCTGATTGATGACAAAGAAATCTTCCCCATGCGTTTCCGCCCAGCCCGGGTCATCGGAGTGATAGGTGACGGTGAAAAAGATCGCTTTTTCCACATCTTCTTCCAG
>CAYPUH010000094.1:12951-14282 GCA_964413725.1 uncultured Cytophagia bacterium | reverse complement strand
GGCCGGCAATGTCTCGTCAAGCCGTGCCGATGCCGTCTCTGCGGATGGTTCGGATGTGGTGGGGATGAGTTCGTCATCCAATGGCTCCGAAGCGTTTCATTGGTCCTCAGCAGCCGGTATAGTGGGGCTTGGAGATCTCGCACCGGGCCGGTTTGCATCCGCAGCCCTGGGAATCTCTGCTAACGACTCGGTGGTGGTGGGACACAGTATCATCGATGACGAGTGGGGATACCAGGCGTTTCGATGGTCGGCGCAGGAGGGCATGGCCGGCCTCGGGTTTCTCGCTCCTGAAATAAAATACAGCGCGGCATGGGATGCGTCCGCGGACGGATCGGTCATCGTCGGAGAAAGTGAGTCCAACACCGGCAGAGAGGCCTTTCGCTGGACAGCCTCATCCGGAATGCAGGGGTTGGGATTTCCAACCGGTAACAGCCACAGCGTTGCACGAGCGGTTTCCGATGACGGATCCGTGGTGGTGGGGTATTCGCTGTACGATGCCTTTTATTGGACCTTGGCATCCGGTATAACTCAAATCGGGAGCGGATGTCAGGCGTTTGACATCACACCGGATGGCTCGATGATCGTGGGCAATTGCAAGACCCCGGATGGCTTTCGTCTGATCCGATGGGACTCGGCATTCAAAATCGATACACTGGGGGTGTTGGAGGGTAAAGGCAGTTATAGCTCACAAATGTACAGAACGTCTGGTGACGGTGAAACGATTGTCGGCTATTATCTCGACTCTCAGGCTGAGGAGAAAGCCTTTGTCTGGCGAGCCTCCCATGGCGTTCTCGATCTGCAGTATGCCCTGGGAACCGTGTATGGGCTGGATCTGACCGGCTGGACCCTCAAGACAGCTGCGGACATTTCCGATGACGGCTCGACTCTGGTGGGATGGGGAGTCAATCCACAAGGCAATACAGAGGCATGGCGCGCCCGGATCCCCCTGCCAACCGGGGTCAGGACCGTGGAAAAGCCATCCCCGGCTCCCCTTCCGGCCGACTTTATCCTGTACCAGAACATCCCCAATCCCTTCAATCCGGTTACCACCATCTCCTTTGCCCTGAAACGACAATCCGATGTCAGACTGGTCGTCTACAATAGCCTGGGACAGATCGTTCGAGTCCTGGTGGACACCCACCTGCCTGCAGGACCGCATCGTTTCTCATGGGACGGGATGACGGATTATGGAAAAGCGGTGGTCAGCGGCGTCTATTATTATCGTCTAAAGACACAGCACCGGACGCAGACAAAAAAGATGCTGCTGCTGAAATAGGACGGCTGTGAAGGCAAGGGGACTCACCCACCCCGGCACATGCACGGGCCACGGA
>CAYPUH010000094.1:2742-12941 GCA_964413725.1 uncultured Cytophagia bacterium | reverse complement strand
CCTACACACCTCCCAAAACCCGGGACCCAAACTCTGTTTGGGTCCCCACTGGCATGGCGAAACTCTGTTTCGCGTCACTCCCCGGGCAGGGATGTCCGCGGCAATCGGGAGACAAAAAAAGCCCTGCCGGTGACATCGGCAGGGCCTGATGGAGGATGAATCACATCTAAAAGGCTGTTTCGACACCCATAAAGAGCGTCCTGGGGCGGACCGGGCCATAGACATAGCCAGGATCGCGGTCCGGGCCGATATCCAGATCCTCCTGATAGGCGTTCAGAACATTCTTGACGCCGGCATTGATTTTCGCTTTGAGACCATGGTTCAATGGCAGGTTAAAAGTCAGACCCAGATCCATCTGAATAAAGGTGTCGCTGGTCTCGAGCAACAGCTGCGGCTCTTCCTCTTCGGGAACCACCACCTCGTGCGGTATCTCTGCCCTTCCCATGTAATTCCCATGCAGATAGACATCCAGAGCCCGGTTTACCGTGAGGGACAGCCGCAGATTACCGGTCAGATCCGGTGTGCGCAGGAACTTGCGCGTATCAAAATCTTCCAGCGGCTGGTCGTACTGGCTGCGTTTCCAGGTGAGGCCGCCGCGGATCTCGAACGCCGGCACCGGCCGGATTCCCAGATCCACCTCCACACCACCGACGGTGGCGCCGTCACTGTTGACGCGTTCCCACAGCTCGGTGGCACCCTGCTTTGTCACAAACCGCTGCGAAAACGCATCGTTCAGATCAATCCTGAATGCGGTAACCGAGACCATAGCGGCGGTGTTATCCAGATAGCCCATATATTCGATTCCACCGCTAACGGACATGCTCCGTTCCTCCTTGAGATCGGAAGCATTGCGCAGGATACGTTGATCGCCCTCGAGTCCGCCCAGATGCAAATCTTCATCATAAGTCTGCGGCGCCTTAAAACCGGTAGCCACCGCACCCCGAAGGGTGATCCCGTGACCCATGTCATACTTTGCATTAAAGCGTGGACTGACGATCCAGTCCTCGAGTTCAGAATGGTTGTCAAGGCGAACTCCCGCCACAAACTCCAGTTGTTTGTCGGAGCCAAAATGAACATTGTCCTGAACAAAGAGTCCGGTGTTTTTATAGCTTTCATCCAGATAGTAAACGGTTTCGGCAGCGGTCTCATCCAGAACGGTATCGATGCGATGCTGACCACCCAGGGTCAGCAGATGGTTCTGCATCCGATAGTTGGATTGAAACCCAACGATGTGCATGGGATTTTCCGTCCTGCCATAAAACGACAAAGCCTCCAGCCGGTCTTCCGGCGTGTCTCCACCCAGTCCACCGTAATAGGATTTCCGGCTCAGGTCGGAAAAGGAATAGTAGAAACGATAATCGAACAGCGGGCTGGACCGATGCGACCAGCGAAAATTTCCTCCCGATCGCCAGTGCTCTACCCATTCGGCAATATCCGCTTCATGAACAGGCAGGTCAAATTTATTGCCACCGCGTCGCTCCTCATGAAGGCGATGAAACGAAGCCGACAGTTCACCATTTTCGATGGGCTGATAGTACCACTTGAAGCCCATGGATTCATTTTTCAGTTCACCGAACTCGCTGAACCCGTCGTCATTGTGATCGTAGGGATTGCGCTGTCTGAACGATCCGAATACATAGGCCCCGGAGGTTCCTTTTTTGAACACCGTCTCTGCCACAGCGCCAAGGTTGTGATCGGCTTTGCCGCCGGTAGAGTTGTTCTGAAAGGAGATTCTAACCTGATTTTGCATCGGCCGGCGTGTGATCATATTGACCACACCCGCCACCGCACCACCGCCATAGAGCGCCGATCCACTCCCCTTGACGATCTCGATCTGATCCACCATCTCTTCGGGAAAGTGCTCCAGCCCGTAGACGCTGGCCAGACTGCTCACCACCGGATCGCCATCGATGAGAATCTGGGAATACTTGCCCTTCATTCCAAGAATCCGCAGCTGGGAAAAATTACAGTTCTGACAATTGTTCTCCACCCGCAGCCCCGTGTGAAAGGAAAGCGCCTCAGCCAGATTGACCGCATGTTTCTGTTCAATCAGTCGTCGCGGAATCACCTCGGTGCGAACCGGCATATCCTCGACCAGATGCGGGGTTGAGGTGCCGGTGATCACCACCGCTCCCATCTCCAGGATGGTAGACTCGAGTTCAAAATCAAGAGTTCGGCTATCATCGGGTTGCAGCTCCAGAATTTCGCGTACCCGGTGGTAGCCGATCATCGACGCGACAATGTGCACGTCACCGGTGGGTGCGTTTTTTATGGTATAGTTACCGTGTTCGTCAGTGGCCGCACCCACGGTGGTATGCTCGACGATCACGTTAACACCAGGCAAGGGTTCCCGGCTTGCCTGGTCGATTACCTTGCCCCTGATCACTGCATTCCCGGGCATGGCGTGGACACTGCTGATAAAACATAACAAGGACATAAAAACGAGAATTATAAATTTGTTTTTTATGCGTTTCATAAAGAGCTCCTCTGGTTATCGATAAGGGATTCAATCATATCGTAAACATGGTAATCCTCTGTTTCAGTCTGCTATGCGCAGGGAGGCGCTCTCAATGACGGAATCAGAACAAAAAGCTTAAAACAAACATCCCGATCATGGCTCTCGGTGATTCGGCGTTCAAGGGCCGTGTGAAGAAAGAACAGGATGACGATGAGGCACAATTCGAGTAGCACAGTGATCAGATAATAATAAAGCAAATCGATAGCAGAATGCGGATGGGCTGTGCCGTTTCCCTGTTGGGTGGTATTCTGGTAGGGGTGGGCGTGAAAGACAAAGAGACCATTGGCGTCCCGGTGCAGATGACCATTGATCCCCACATTGACCCAGACACAGATCAAACTGAACAAAAAGACCCAGACGAGTCGGTGGTTCCGGACGGATTTAATCCTGCGCATCGGTCACTCCGGTGATGAAAAGTGCTTTCGGTATCATTGTGAATAAAATCCTTTGAAGAGAGAGGGTTACACTCGGGGGACGATCTCTGGTGGTGACGCTCTGCTGTCCGCTATGACGCTGCGGTATGAAAGGCAATAAGCGAACGGCAGACACGCTTGTTTCCCGATCCGAAACGGACAGGGACGCGAGTCGACCCATTCAAACGAAAAATGGTTGTGAAACGATGATTAAATAGACAACAGAAAAGAGGGGGAACCTGACGGCGGGCCGCGGCGGAAGACATGCCGACCCGGCAGCAATTCGGGAATCCAGAGGGAGGAAAACAACTGTCCCAGTACACGACGGCGGGGTGCGCTCATACAGGTCAGGACGACATACAGCATAAATGCAGAGAGGACATTAAAGAGGAATGAGAGCGCGAGCAGCTCGTTTCGCGAATGACTGTGATCCGCGCTGCTGTCGCTCTGCTGTGCGACCTGCTGATAGGGATGCGCATGCACGACCAGATGTCCCTGGCCGTCCAGGTGGGTGTGGGCAAAATAGAACAGATTGACCTGCACCCACATCAGTACCAACAATGCCGGCAACGCAACGATAGGAAGGATGTTATTTTTCAGTTTTCTCATTCTGTCCTCGATGATTTGACGAATATAGAAAAACCATATATTAGATGCAAGCAGTTTGCCGGCACAGGACTCGTCTCTATTGTCCGGGACGATCGTTTTGTTATTCGAGTGCATTCGTGTCATTCGTGGACTGTATTTTCGCTTTTCTCTGCGGCTCTTCTGTGCACTCTGCGTTGTATGGCTCCTCTCGGTCCCGGACGCTGTTGTCCGGCGCGATCATTCATCAGAATATGAGTTTATATGCATTCCATGGAATTCCGATGACATTAAATGTGTTTTGATTATGGGATTATAAAATCATTATACGACAGGGGTTCAATCTATAACAGATTTTTTCATCAATCATCACATTCTTCTCTTAAAGGAGGAATCAAATGAAATCTGTCCGCGCACTCTTGATCACACTGGCGGCTCTGATACTCATCTGGGGCTGCACGCAGCAGCAGGAGGTGGTCGAGGATATCGTCGCAGCTTATCCCGATCACACCGATGTCGTGCTTAAAAACGACTATGTCAAAGCCATCGAGTTTACCCTGCAGCCGGGTGACAAGCTGCCCATGCACGAAGGCCGACCCCGCGTGGTCTTTGCCTTGTCCGATTATGTCATTCGCTGGACCGAGGGGGGTGAGATCAGCGAAAAAACATGGCAACAGGGGGATGTACACTGGCACGAAGACGCCAACCATGCCATCGAGAATATCGGCGACACCGAGGCTCACTATCTGGTGGTGGCGAGAAAAGATTCCGCTTTGCCATCGGATGAGGGATTTGAACTGGCCTCGGATGCCTCCCAGGTGGACACACTGCATGCGTCTCTCCTTCTCGACAACGAATTCGTGCGCGCCATCGAGGTCAGTCTGCCCGCCGGAGAATCACAACCCATGCACGACGGGATCAATCGCCTTGTCTATTCCCTGAGCGACTATACCATCACCTACACCTCGGGCACCATGAGAAGCAATGAGGTACAAACCCGAGCCGGCACCGCGCACTGGCATACCGCTGATGAACACGCGGTGGAAAACACCGGCGAGACAGACGCGCATTGGGTGATTTTTGAGTTTAAAAACTAGGAAAAAGAAAAGTTTCAAGTGTTAAGGTATTTCAGATTGAAGCTCGAGTCAAGGTCCGATGAGTGCTTTCCGGACCTGAATCGTGGGGGTATCAACAAAGCGTGAACCGGGGGGTTCGCGCTTTTTTTATGCCGGTGCCGGGCTCAACGACCGCACCCCGGATCGGATCCGTGACGGCGGTCTGTCGTTCCGGTTCGCGTATTAAAGTCATAGCCAGGGGCAGGAACCGGTCCCGGACTCTCTTTATTGAATACCCGTCGGGACCGGGTCGAAAAAAACACTTGACAAATATACAATGGCGATGTATTGTAAAGAATAGAGTCAGAGTTTTCAGGGGTGGAGACAAAGCCCTTTCCGCTTCTTCGATCCGATCTTAACAGGGATCGACGATTCGGTCTCGAACAGCTTTTCGGTTGGACCGTGATGGATTGCACCCATTAACTCACGCGGAACCAGGTTTCGCCGGACATGGGAGTCCCGGATACCGCCCGGCTTCCGGGACTCCGGGATCCACAACAGGAAAAGAGGGGGAGATGAGCACATCATCGCACGAGTTGTTTCGACGTCATGCCGACAATCCCATATTGACAGCTGAGGACTGGCCCTATCCGGTCAACTCGGTGTTCAACTGCGGTGCCACGATGGTGGATGGTGTCACCGTATTGCTGGTACGGGTGGAGGATCTGCGGGGAATGTCGCACCTGACTGTGGCCCGCAGTACAGATGGTCTCACAGACTGGCAGATCGATCCCGAGCCGACCCTGCAGGCCGAACCCAACACCCATCCGGAAGAACTCTGGGGCATCGAAGATCCCAGAATCACCTTTATCGACGACCTCGGCGAGTATTTTATCACCTATACCGCCTATTCCCGCGGCGGGCCGCTGGTGGCTTTGATCAGGACCCGGGATTTCAGGACCTTTGAGCGCATGGGAGCGATCATGCCCCCGGATGACAAGGATGCGGCGTTCTTTCCGGTCCGTTTTAACGGACGCTGGGCCCTGCTTCACCGTCCCAGCTGTGCCGCCACGGGCGCACATATCTGGTTGTCCTTTTCCCCGGATCTGAGACACTGGGGCGATCACCGGATCGTGCTTCATGCCCGCTCCGGTGGCTGGTGGGATGCCAACAAGATCGGGCTGTCGCCTCCTCCCCTTCCCCTCCCGGAGGGGTGGCTGGTGTTCTATCACGGTGTACGCACCACCGGCGGCGGGGTTATCTATCGGTTGGGGGTGGCACTGCTGGATCCGGAGGATCCCACCCGACTGTTGCGGCGGGGCGACGAGTGGGTACTGGGTCCGCGCATGCCCTATGAACGTGAGGGCGATGTGCGGGATGTGGTCTTTCCCGGCGGCTGGACCCGCGTCAACGATGAGATCAGGCTCTATTACGGCGGCGCGGACAGCTGTATCGCCGTGGCCACCACCACTGTCGATGAACTGAGAGACCATATCCTCCACTGCCCGGAGGTCCGCAACAGCGACCGGTGGGGATAAGAAGAAACTGAGAGACGCACAGACATAAAGGAGAATAGCGATATGGGGATGTCGGGGAGACGGGTGTGATCGTGTCGATCAGCCGGCGGACGGATGTGCCGGCGTTTTATACACCGTGGCTGATGAACCGGATCCGGGCAGGATGGTGTGAGGTGGTGAATCCGTTCAACCCCAAACAGGTTCGCACCGTATCTCTGCATCCGGACCCTGTGGATGTGCTGGTCTTTTGGACGCGCTTTTCCGCACCGTTACACCCCCATCTGCAGGAACTGGAGAGGCGCGGGTTTCGCTTTGTCTTCCTGTACACCCTCACCGGATACAGCACATCGCTGGAACCGGCTCTGCCGACCCTCGACCGCTTGCTGACGGATATTCACACCCTTTCCGATCGTATTGGACCGGACCGGATCGCCTGGCGGTACGATCCGGTGCTTTTCACCTCTCTGATGACCCCGGAGTGGCACCGGGATCACTTTGCCGGACTGGCAAAACGTCTTGCCGGCCATACGCACCGGGTCATCACCAGCCGTATCGATTTCTACCGCAAGACGCGTTCCCATCTGGCAGAGGTCACCGATCAAACCATTCTGGAAGCGGAACGAGACGAATCCGGCGAGCTGCTCATCGACCTGACACGGATCGCGCTGGACCACGGCATGACGATGCAGACCTGTGCCGAATCCGGATCCTGGGCCCGGCAGCCCGGCAAGTGTATCGATGACCAGTGGCTCAACGATCTGTGGGATCTCTCCCTCTCTTCCACAGCCGACCCCGGTCAGCGCAAGGCGTGCCACTGCATCAAAAGCGTGGATATCGGCGTCTATAACAGCTGCCGGTTCGGCTGCCAGTACTGTTATGCCACCTCCTCCATAGAACAGGCCCGGCGGTTTTACCAAGCTCATGACCCGGAGGCCTCACATCTCTAAAACAGAATCATGCATCAGAGTCTCTGGTTCGGTGACTCGGACTGCAAATAGTTTGTAAAATGTGCAGACAGGCGTCTCTACCTGAAAAGAGGTTCACCAAAGTACGCAAAGCACAAAGAACAATGCTCAAAATCAATTTATTTATATCCTCATGTCACTGGTGTCCGGCTGACAAACCGGGCACTAACTTTCAATTACATTAAAATCAGATCATTATATTGTCCGATTGCCAGGATCGATTTGAAAATAATAGTTTATAGCAACCTTGATTTCACAAGGTTTATGTGAGGGGGGTGCCCGTTAACCAGCCACGACTGACGATGTATAATGAATTGAGTGTTCATCAAAATCTGGAGTATTGCTGATGGTATCGCGTCGGGAGTTTATCAGGCGTTCGGGATTGGGAGCCGCACTTTTGCTCAGTCCGCCTCTTTTAACCCACGCCATGCAGAAAATGGACGAGAGCAACCGGCATCTTCTCTTTGATCCGTCACAAACAGATGAAATCAGGCGCCGTTTGCAGCTGCCGCTGTTCAAGCCGCTCTGGCAGGAGATGCTGAACGCCGATCTGGAAGATGACATGACATTCCTGCAGACCGGCATTGCCTTTAACAATCAGCTGCGCCATTTACCACGGGTGGACCGCATCCTGCAGCGCGAGGCGTTTATCTATGCCATGCGCGGCGATCGGGAACGCGGCAACATGGCAACGCTGGCGCTGGAGAAGGTGCTGCAATTCGAGAAATGGGACTATTTTCTTGAAGCCGGTAAATATATCATCGGTCTGCAGCGGGCGCCACTGACCACCCAAACCGTGGTGGTGGCCTATCCCTGGATCGAGGATTTGCTCAGTGAAGCGCTGAAAACCGCCCTGTTCGAACAGTTGCCCGTCAAGGGATGCGAACCGTGTTACCGCAGTCTCTGGGGCATGCTCAACAAGGAGCAGGTGGTGGGCTGGGGCTTTGATCCGGAGAGCAGTTATTACAGGGAAATTGATTTCAAACGCTGGCCGTGGATTCTGGCACGCGCCAATATGCGCGCCGTGCCCATGAGCGCTCTTGCCCTGGGTTCCGTCTTTTTGAACGGAAAAGACGACCGGGTGCCGCGCTGGATGGAGGTGGTGAAAAAGAGTTATGACGATTTTTACGACCTCTTTGCCAAAGACGGCAGCTATAACGAGGGCACCGGCTATTGCAATTACACCAGCGGTGAACTGATTCTGATGCTGGATGTCTTGCAGCGCCGCCTCGGCAAGGACTGGTCCGGTGCCATCAACTGGAACGGGGTCATGGATTTCTTTTTGATGACCCGCATGCCATCGCATCAGCATCCCAAAGGCCATGTCAATTTCGGCGATGGTTTCTGCGGTTTTGATTCGAGTGTCGGCTATTGGATCGCTTCCAAATACGATAACGGGGTGGCGCAATATGCAGCGCAACACCACAACCGCCGGGACAATATTTTTTCGGTCCTCTGGTACGATCCGTCTGTAGAGCCGAAAAAGCCCGAGGGCGACTGGTTTTTTCGCGAATTCGATATCGGCTGGATCGTGGCGACCACCGGATTCGAGAATGAGGATTTTGTCGCCGCCTTGCGCAGCGGCGGACCGGCGAATCACGAACACGCCGACCGCAACTGTTTTATAATAAAAAGCTATGGCGAAAATCTGCTCGCCGATAACTGGCGGCCGCCCTATGACCACAACGACCCCGGCTGGCCCCTGCGCACCTCGCCGGCGCACAACACCGTGCTGATCGACGGCAAGGGACACCAGTATCACGACGGTTCCGAAGGCACCAACGCCTCGCAGGCTGAAGCAAATATCATTCGCACATACAAAGGTGAACACTATGCCTGGGCCATCAGCGATGCCACCCATGCCTATGGTCTGGTCACTCCCAATGTCAAAAACGTCAATCGCAGCATTGTCGTGATACCGACGATGAGATTTGCCGTGATCATCGATTGTCTGCAAACCCAAGAGGATGCCACGGATTTTTCAGCGCGCTGGTTTGTCGGCAATAGCGACGGCAAGGGTCGCATCGCGATTGATAACGACAGCTTTGCCTTTTCTCGGCCACACGCAACGCTCAGCGGCGCCTGCGCCGGCAGCAAGGGAGTTCGTCTCCGGCAAACCATTTTCCCGGTTCCGGCGGAATCGGGTATCTATCCCCATCTGGATGTCGTCTCCGCTGCCAGGGGCAAAAAGGTGGTTTTGGTTACCGCTGTGGTCGCGCTACAAAAGGATGAGACGACAACAACTCCACAGATCGCACAGGAGGGCGATACCTGGGTCATCAACAGCGCTACTCCCGACAAACGGGTAACCATCACGGCGGTGACCACAGAGACCTACCCCGAAATTGCGGTCGAGCTGACCTGATCCGCAACCGCCAAAGGCGGGACAGAGGGACTGAGAGACGAAGAGACTGAGAGACTGAGGGAAAAAGAAAAACAGGCTGGCGATGTGAATGTCGGTATGCTCGGGGGCGAGGCGATGTAGAGCGAAATCAGAGGTCGGAAGACAGAGGACGGAAGACAGAAGACGGAAGCTGGGTGAGGTGTGAGGGGCTGTGGCAGGGGCTACTGAGGTTAAAAACAAAAACATAAGGTTTAAAAAATGTATTTTTAACCACTCTTGTCCAAAATAGCTTTTTATAATGCATCATTCCTGTCCAAAATAGATTTTTGCAACAAAAAAATGATAACCACAGAGGTCCCAGAGAGGACAGAGGGACTGAGGGACTAAGGGACTGAGGGACTGAGGGAAAAAGAAAATCAGGGTGGCGATGTGAATATCGCCATGCCCGGGGGCGAGGCGATGCATACTAAAGTCAGAGGACAGAAGACAGAAGACAGAAATTGAGAGCCGGAAACGGGTTTGGCAACGTGTATGGAATGGGAACGCGTGGTGTGGGCAGTTCATCTCCACCTCCGTGCTATAAATATCCTGTCCCTGACGGGACAAAAAACCAGCCACCGCAAGACCTGCCTGCCGATATGACACCAATCCTGCTTTCTCACATCTTTATTCTCACACGCTTTTTCTCTCACTCGTTTTTTTCTCACTGCTTTCCACTCACATCTCTATTCTCACACGCTTTTCCTCTCACTCGTTTTTTTCTCACTGCTTTCCACTCACATCTTTATTCTCACACGCTTTT
>CAYPUH010000094.1:0-2642 GCA_964413725.1 uncultured Cytophagia bacterium | reverse complement strand
TCACTCGTTTTTTTCTCACTGCTTTCCACTCACATCTTTATTCTCACACGCTTTTTCTCTCACTCGTTTTTTTTCTCACTGCTTTTTTCTCACTGCTTTCCACTCACATCTTTATTCTCACACGCTTTTTCTCTCACTCGCATTTTCTCTCACTTTTTTTCGCTCACTGCTTTTATCTCATTGCTTTTTTGGGGGTGTGTTTTTATTATATAAGAAATGTATTTTAATACTCGATTCAAAACAGTGGTCACTCCCCGATCGAGGGAGGAAACACACTTGTAGTCCAGTGTTCTTAAAGAATGCCTCTGAACCCGGTTCGATTTTGATCCGACACCCGAATCAGTGCCCATGCGCAGGACGTGCCATGAACACGATCATTCCGTCGCTCCTGACCTATCATAAAGATCATTTCCTCCGCGTCGATCTGAACAGGCGGAAATGGATCGAGACGATCATTCTCCTGGTCGGCCTGGTCATTTTCTGGCTGCAGCTGATCGCGATCGGCTTGAACCTGCCCCGCCTCGTCCAGCTGCTGTTTCACACCTCCCGGGATCCGGTGGAGGTTTTGCCCGGTGTTCTCCTGGTCTATTTTGCCATCGATCTCGTCACGCGGTTGTTGCTGTCCAAACCACCGGTCGTTCCCCTGCCCTTTCTGCCTCTCGCCAAACGACGCAGCCTTGTCCTGACAACACTCTGCCTAAAGGCCTTGAATATCTTTACGATCACCTGGCTGATTTTTGTTGCCAGTCTCACTCACAGCATCATCACCCCCCGGCTTGGAGTCAACATCTCGATTTTCTTTCTTGCGGTGATGTTTCTCCTGGCGCTGATCTCGACGGGAGTCACTCTCGTCTATAAACTCTTTTCTCTGCACCACCCTCTGGTCGGCAAACTGGTGTTTCTCGCGTTGATCCCCCTGGCGTTTCCAGCCCCCCGTGCCGGATTGCTCGGTATGGTTCACCCTGCCATGGACTCTGTGCTGCAGGCGCATTATCCCATCCTGGTGGTGATGATCATCGCGCTTGTGCTCGTCCTGTATGCCGGTTACAGGATGTTAAGGGCATCCGTGTATCTCGATGACCCCTCCCCCTCAAAGCCTGTAAAATCGCCCGGGAAACACGGATTCCTGCCCGGGTCGCCCTTTGCACTCAGTCCCCTTGCGGTGCTTGAATATCGTCTGATGCTGAGGAACAGACGCCCCCGGGGCTATTTGCTCACGGCGGCATTGGGGTATCCTCTTTTTATTGTAATCATTCTGTTCTTTCCGTTCCCCGAACATAATCCGGTTTTTGTCCGCGTGTATGAACTGTTTTCCGTCATGATCCTCTCTGTGGCATTTGTCTTTACCTTTGGGTTGTTCTCGATCTCATTTTCGGGATCGTTTCTGCCCTTGATCCTGACACAACCGATCCGGCCCGACCGGTTCATCCGCAACAAGTACTATTTGCTGGCATCCAGTGTTTTGATCCTGTCGATTGTGCCCTTTTTTCTGTTTCTGTATGCCAAACCCCACCTCGTGTCGATTCTCGTGGTGTTTGGACTGTGGAACATGGGTATCACCACGATTCTGTTGTTGTTTTTCTCGTTATTCAACATCGAACGATGCAATCTCGAAAATCGCATTTTCAATAATTTCGAGGCCTGGGGCTTTTTTCAATCACTGTTGGTCTATATGATCGTGCTCCTTCCCGTCATCCTCCATTTTTCCATCTCCTTCATCTGGGGAGACAGCATCGCACACCTCACCCTGGTGATCCCTGCGGTGCCGGTCCTTTTGTTTCACAGAACTCTGTTGCACGGGCTGACACGGATCTTTTCGAGACGAAAATTCATCATCCTGAATAAACTGCAAAACAAAGAGGGGGCGTTTCGGTGGTCGACATCCAGAATCTGAAAAAGCGCTATGGCAACAAAACCGTGCTGGACATTCCCCGATTACAGATCAAAAAGGGTGAACGGTTCGGATTGCTCGGCAACAACGGAGCCGGAAAAACGACTCTGTTTCGCCTGATGCTGGACCTGATCCAGGCGGACGACGGGTGGGTTTGTTTCAAGGGCAATCATTGTGTGACACGGGATGAGGACTGGAAAGCGACTGTGGGCGCGTATCTGGATGAGGATTTTTTGATCGATTTTTATACGCCGGAGGAATTCTTCCGGTTTGTGGCCCGGTTTCACGCCCTGTCAGAGGACAGCGTCCGCGAAACGCTCCGATCGTTTGAAGCCTTTTTCAACGGCAAAATCCTGCAGTCCGGCAAATTGATCCGGCACCTTTCCAGCGGCAACCGGCACAAAGTCGGCATTGCCTCCGCCTTTCTTGCGCATCCCGAGATCGTGATTCTCGATGAACCCTTTAATCTGATCGATCCCCGTTCGCAACATATCCTGGAAACCTTTATCAAAGAGTACAACCGGACATACCCTGCGACGATCATCATCTCCAGCAATATCCTGCACCCTCTCCTCAACTGCTCCGACCGGATCGTGTTGCTGGAAGACGGAGGGATCATCAAGGACAGACCTGTATCGGATGATACGATACGGGAACTGGAAGGGTATTTTGGTGATGATTCGGTGTAAAGGGGAGTGAGGTGGACCCGGCCTCCGGGAGGTTGAGTCTCAAAAAGCAAAAGATGACCACG
>CAYPUH010000093.1:0-14338 GCA_964413725.1 uncultured Cytophagia bacterium | reverse complement strand
AAATAGCCCATGTGTTCAAGCCATTCTGCACGGTCTCTGGCTTCCTCTGTGTTCAAAGTTCTGAAAATACCCGTGTCATCTGGGATTTGAGTTTGTGTTTTTCATCCTGTGTGGCGTTTGAGGTGGCGACGGACAGACATTTGGGGCACATCATTTCCATCATGCGGAACATGTCAATACCCTTTTCTTTCATCATAGACATCATCATCGGGATCATGGTATCCATCATCTGGTCCATCTGATTCATGGTGATGTCTTGCATCATCAGGGGCATCATTTTGCGCATCAATTTCATTTTTCCCTCAAAGGTCAGATTGGCCATCATATGAGGCATCATCTGGTCCATCATCTGTTCTTTTTCGTCAAAGTTCAATTTTTCCATCGTAGCACTCATCATCGGCATCATTTTGCGCATCATCGTTTTTATCATGGTTTGTCCTTTCACGTCTTTGAATGGTTTCAATTTTTGATTCGGTGATGTGCCGGTTTCCCGGATAATTCAGGGTGATATCGATACCACCTGCGTGGAATGATCAATATCGGCAATAACAATCGTTTCGAGCAGATAAAAGGGACTGGATTCTGTAGAAACAGAATGCAGTGAATAATATATATACGAATGTTTTTATAAGAAAAAACTGGGATTAACATTTCAAACTATGGAATCGCCTCGCCGCTGGTTTCAAACAGATAGACCTGCCGGGTATCGATGCCAAGAGTCACATCCTCATTGGCTTTAATGTCCATTCGCGCGGGCAATCTGGCAGCCATGGTGCTCTTTTCTCTTTCACTGTTTTGCGGATCAGAAGGATTGGTGTCCTCTCTATTGATCCGTTTCTCCGGTGCCTCGAAATAGATAATTATTTCGTGTCCCAGTGCTTCCACCGTATGGACTCGAATCTGGCTGTGCTGCTCCCGGGGGACCTCGTCGGCGTTGACGAATGCCTCGGGTCGCAGACCGATCAACAGCGTGTCATCTTTGCGACCATCGAGCTTGGTATACGTTTCGAGCACAGTGGGATCGAGTCTGATCGATGATTCACCAAAGTCGAACCACCACTGATCCTGCTCGTCCCGGTGCAGTTTTGAGGAAAAGATATTCATTTGCGGGCTGCCGATGAATGTGGCGACAAAAACATTGATCGGATCGTCGTACAGCGTCTGGGCGTCGGCAACTTGTTGCAGACGCCCATCCCGCAGAACGGCGACACGAGTTCCAAGTGTCATCGCCTCCACCTGATCATGGGTTACATAGAGGGTAGTGATACCGATTCGTTTCTGAAGGTCCGCAATTTCGGCACGGATTTCGACGCGCAGTTTGGCATCGAGATTGGATAATGGTTCATCCATGAGAAAAATCCGGGGGTCGCGGACCAGTGCTCGTCCCATAGCAACGCGTTGTCGTTGACCACCGGACAACTGCCTGGGTTTTCGGTTCAAAAGGGGGCCGAGATTCAACAGCCTGGCTGTGCGTTCTATACGCTTGCTGCGCTCGTTGTTCTCCATTTTCATCATCCGCAGGGGAAAGTCGAGGTTTTTACGAACGCTTTTGTGTGGATAGAGGGCATAATTTTGAAACACCATGGCAATATCCCGTTCCTGTGGCTCCAGCTGATTGACGACTTTACCGTCAATCAAAATGTCCCCTTGGGTCACGCTCTCCAGTCCCGCTATGAGCCGCAGGGCTGTGGATTTTCCACATCCCGAGGGTCCGACCATGACCAGCAATTCACCATCTTCAATGGTCAGGGATAGATCTTTGATAGCCGGGACGGTGCCGTCGAAGATTTTGCTCACATGTCTGTATTCTACTGTTGCCATTGTTTCCTATCCTTTTATTCCCGCGGATGCAACGCCGCGAACAAACCATTTTTGAAAGATCATAAAAACGATCAGAACCGGTGTCACCATCATCACTCCAAAAGCCATTATATCTCCCCATTTTAGCGGCGGCAGGGTGTGAAATGTGGCAATGGCGACCGGCAGGGGGCGAACCTGTTCACCACTGGTAACGATAAGGGGCCACAGATACAATCCCCAGTAAAAAAGAAAGGTGACGATAGAGACTGTGGCAAATACCGGTTTGGCATTGGGTACGATAATCTCCACAAAGGTACGGAACACTCCCGCGCCATCGGTTCTCGCCGCCTCTTCGAGTTCCCGTGGCATGCCGTTAAAAAAGGTATAAAAAAGATAGAGTGAAAAGGCGTTGGCGATAAAGGGCAGAATCTGAGCGATATAGGTGTCGCGCCAACCGAGCAGTGTGACCTGATAAAACAGCGGAACGGCTATGGCCTCAAAGGGCAGGATCATCAGAGAAAGGACCATAGCAAAGCAGATTCCCCGGCCGGGCCATCTCAGGCGTGCAAATGCATACCCTGCCATAGAGTTGACGACAAGACCCACCCCTACGATAGAACCGGTGATCAGCAATGAATTGAGCATGAAACGTCCGAAATTCACTCTCTGGAACACATCTTCATAGTTTTCAATCGTCATGGGATCGGGAATAAACGCCTGCCAGGATCCCGCCTCTGCCATCACGTTCGTGTCGGGTTTTAGGCTGCCGGCGATCATGAAGAGGATAGGACCGATAAAAACAAATGCTCCCAGGGTCAACAGGAGATAGTTTAACAAAAGCTTGAGAGGGTTACATACTCTATTTCTCTCTCGTTTACGGTTTGGACTCATGAGACCTCCCGTTCCTGCTGTGCGACGAGATGTTGAAGCCAGGTTACCACGAGTACGATCACGAAAAAGATGACCGTCATGGCCGACGCCTGTCCCACTTGTTGTCGGTCAAAAACCGTCTTGACGGCTTCGTACATTACCGTATTGGTGGCATTGAGAGGTCCTCCCTGAGTAAGGATTTCCACCTGGGCAAAGACACGAAATGACAGGATGGTGGTGACCAGAGCGGTAAAGATGAGTGGATTCCGCAATTGTGGCAGGGTCACGTGCCAGAATTGGTTCCAGGAATTGGCGCGATCGATGGCAGCAGACTCGTACAACACGTCCGGAATCTCCTGTAATCCGGCCAGCAGCACCACCATCTGGAATCCCACACCCTGCCAGATCGAGAGCAACATAATGGCGGGGAGAGCGAGCTGAGGATGATTTAAAACATCCAGCGGTTCCAGAGCCCCGAAGCTGAGGGTTTGAAGCATCGCGTTCATCATCCCGTTTGCGTTCGGAGCATAGATCAACTCCCATATCACTGCCACCAGTGCCATGGGAAAGACCACAGGCATGAAAAACAGAGTGCGATAAATGACCATCCCCTTGAGCTTTTGATTCAACATCACGGCGAGAGCGAGGGCCAGAGTCGTCTGCAGTGGAACCACCACGATAGTAAAGAGTCCGTTGTTCAGCAATGCGTGTTGAAAAGAGGAATCTGACAATACCCGGATATACTGTTGCAGACCCACGAACTCGGTGGGCAAGGGAGAACCCATGCGCAGGTTTGTAAATGAGAGTACCACGGCCAGTATGAAAGGCAGGGCAATGAACAGCAATAGACCCAGCAAGGCGGGGAGAGCCATGATCCATCCCCAGCCCGATTCCCTGCGGATAAACACCTGTTCTCGAGCTGTTTTGAGGATATGTTTGTTTGTGTTCATCGTACGTTTGGATACCCTTGATTGTCGCGCATGTCCTGGTTGATTTCTTCTACAGCCAGATCGAGAGCTGTCTCAATGTCGGCGCCATTCCGGATATCGTCGAACGCCTGTTGGAACGTCGTGGTGATCACCGGATAGGCGGGGGTACGGGGACGGGGGACAGAGAACCCTTTGTCCAGCTGAACCACAAAAAGACGCAAGGGATTGTTTTTACTGTAGAGAGAGGATTTTTTTATGGCGCCGTAGGTGGCGGGTACGGCCGCATTGGCATTGGACATCTGGAGCACTTGCTGGTCCTGAAGTAAAAATTCGAGAAACCGGACCGCATCCATGGGCCTGGGGCATGAGGTCGTGATACCCCAATTCCACGATCCCTGGCCGGTACGGGATCCGTATCCAAAGTCAGGTAAGGGCAGAATCACCAGATCATTACCAAACGCTTGATGGTATCGTCTGTACTCCCAATGTCCCACCCAGGAGAGCGCCACACGTTCGCCGACAAAAGCGTTATCATCCACATTGGCGTCAACATATTCTTTGTCGTAAATCCACCTCTGAAAGTGCCGCATGACCTCCACCGCCTCTGGACCATTTAGAACAGATGTGGCGGATTGATAATCAGTGCGCCGGATCAGATCTCCACCTGCGGATTGGATGGCAGGAGAAAACGCATAAGTGAACCACTCGCCGCGATAGTTGAGTTTGAGGTCCAGGACTGCACCATCCGGATCCCGCTGAGCGAGCTCGGCCAAAATGGTTTCAAATTCATCCGCAGACCAGGCGGTATGCGGAGAGTCCGGTATACGGGCCCCGATACTGTCCAGCAGGCTGCGACGGGCATACAGTCCAAGTCCCGAGTCATACATTCCCATGGAGTAGAGGGAATCACGATACGTCCCCTGTTGCAGTATCGAAGGCAAGAGGTGGTCGGTGATGCCATCCGACAAGCGGCTGTCCAGGGAGATGAGATGGCCTTGCCAGACATAATTGTAAACAAAAGGCCCATCAAACTCGAGGATGTCGGGGAGATCGTCCGCCAGGGCTGCGGCTTGTATCTGCGAGTTATAGGAACCCTCGGGTAACAGGGTGAGAGCGATATGAATTCCGGGGTGGGCCTGGTTGAACCGTTTGACCTGAGATTCCAGCGTTTTGCGTTCCGCTTCTCTCCCGGCGTGAGCCCAGGCCTGAAGATGAGTGCCTTTCCTGCTCTTCATCGGTTCATCAGACTTGGGACCGCAGGAGATAAAAACGGTGTGGCATACAAGGATCCAGAACCACATATAATGGAATTGAACATGGGCAATGTTGCGGATCATAAAACCTCCTGAATTGAGGGGGGCGGAGTGTAACCATACCGGGACGTGAGAGTATGGATATGTCATTGCCTGCAACGCACCAGGTTCTGTTCTATCGCTTTATTATTATATCCACGATGTAGCATTCATGCAAGTGAATTCTGGCTGGTGGTGGACAAATGTCGATGCAAGAGAGGGTACGCGTTATCTCAAAGTGGCACGGTGGGGAGATCGGCTCCGGGCGGCCGTTTTCTATCGCGATTAGCCGTCTACACCCTCTGCAGGATGAGGGGGACTTTTCTTTGAACCGATACCGTGTTTGAAATTATTGGATTATCCAGCTTTGTTTTTCTGTTGATTTTTCTGTACTATTCTAATGTGGCTACATCAAAAATCTGTTCATCCAAAAGAGGGGGTTGTATGGCAAAAGTTTATGTGACCCGCAGATTGCACTTTAATGCAGCCCATCGCCTTCACTGCAATCAGCTCGATGAGGCGACCAACGAGCGTATCTATGGATTGTGTAACAATCCCAATGGTCATGGACATAACTATGATCTGGAAGTGACAGTGGCCGGTGATCCTGACCCCGTCACGGGCATGGTAATCGACCTCAAGGATCTTAAGGAGATTGTAACACGCAAATTAATTGATAAAGTCGATCACAAACATTTGAATCACGATGTGGATTTTTTATCCAGCATTGTGCCGACAGCTGAAAATTTGGCCATCGCCTTTTGGCAGCAGCTGGTCGATGCACTGAAACCGAACCAGTTGGTGGAGTTGAAATTATATGAAACCCCGAGAAATATTGCAGTCTATCGAGGAGAGTAGAAATGGAAGTATCCATACAACCGCTGATCGCGGATCTGTTAACTGCACTTGGCGAGGATCCGGCACGGGAAGGTCTGGTCAGAACACCGGAACGGGTGGAAAAGGCGATGCAGTTTCTAACCAAGGGATATCGGACAGCCCTGAACGATATTTTGAACGATGCTATTTTTAAAGAAGACTGCAATGAAATGGTCATCGTTCGCAACATCGAGTATTACAGCATGTGTGAACACCACATGTTGCCTTTTTTTGGCCATTGTCATGTGGCCTATCTGCCCAAGGGAAAGATCATCGGCTTGAGTAAGATTCCGAGGATCGTGGATATGTTTTCACGACGGTTCCAGGTGCAGGAGAGATTGACCAATCAGATTGCCAATACATTGCAGGACATACTGGATCCCTATGGCGTCGCTGTGGTAATGGAGGGCAAGCATCTCTGCATGATGATGCGTGGAGTGGAAAAACAGAGCAGTCTTATGACTTCAAGTGCTATGCTAGGTGATTTTCGTACGGATCGCAAAACGCGCATGGAATTTCTCAATCTCATCCGAACCACTTGAGGCCGCAGTTCATCTCCGAATGCACAGAGCACCGTATAAAACCATGGGAGACGCTATGATTGATGAAAAGATTATCTGGATCACCGGCAGTGGACGGGGTATTGGTCGTGCCGCCGCCCTCACTCTGGCTCGACGAGGTGCCCGGGTGGTGGTATCCGCACGATCACGGCATGAGATCGAGTCTGTAGCAGCAGAGGCGAAAAAGTCCTCTCTGTCGGTTCTCCCGGTTCAATGTGATGTTACCGATGAGAACCAGATCAAGCAACTGATTCGAATCGTGAAGGATACCTGGGGACCCGTGGATGTCCTAATCAACAATGCCGGTACGGCTGTTTTTAAAAAAATTATCGACATGAAAGAATCGGATTGGGATTTCATGATGGCTGCGAATGCCAAATCGGCATTTATGTGTACGCAAGCGGTTTTGCCCGCAATGATCGAACGTCAGCAGGGACATATCATAAACGTAATTTCGGTGGCCGGTCGCCAGCCGTTTTACAATGGTGGTGGCTATTGCGCTTCAAAATATGCAATGGACGGATTCACACAGGTCCTGCGGATGGAGACTCGGAAATATGGTATCCAGACCACTGCGTTTTTGCCGGGTGCCACCAATACCGCGATTTGGGGAGAGGCCAACGTCGATCGAGATCGAATGATGACACCGGAACAGGTGGCGAATGTGATCGAGCGGATCTGTTGCAGTGAGCCCGCCACGGTGATCGAAGATGTGGTATTACGACCGATCGGAGGCGATTTGTAGATACTTGTATCCCGCGAATACCAAACCGGCTCGCACGGGAATGATTCCCCTGTTTTAAATGAGAGGAGGTCACAATGTCCTCACTGACATTTCTCGGCCATGACGCCTTTTTACTGGAGCATGAATCCTATCGCCTGATCATCGATCCTTTTTTGCAGGGCAACCCTGTTGCTACGGTAAAACACAATGATGTGGATGTGAATTATATTTTGCTGACCCATGGACACGGGGACCATCTGGGCGATGGGATCGAGATTGCCAAGCGTACCGGTGCAACCATCATTGCTCCGTTTGAACTGGCCACATACTGTGGCAAAAAGGGATGTGAAGTACATCCCATGCATATCGGTGGCAGTCATCTATTCCCCTTTGGTCGTGTAAAGCTGACAATCGCTCATCACGGGTCCGGGGCCGATTTGGGTGGGGATGCCCTTAGCTATATGGGAAATCCATGCGGCTTTCTGATCTCTCTGGATGGAAAGACAGTGTATCACGCCGGTGATACCGGGCTTTTTCTGGATATGAAATTGATTGGTGAATTGGATGACATCGATGTTGCATTGCTTCCGATTGGTGACAATTTTACCATGGGCATCGACGATGCCGTCAAAGCGGTGGAATTTTTGAACGCCGGACTCGCTATTCCCATGCATTATCAAACGTTCGATGTGATCGATACCGACCCCAATGAGTTTAAACAAAAGGTGGAGCGGATCGGAAAGTCCGTTCGGGTCCTGGAGTTTGGGGAACGAATAGAGTTCTGATGATAACGCAGAGAGAAAAGTGGGCCTTACACTGATTCGAACCCACTCTTGTGGAGCCCTGCTTGCGTTACGAGCTCGTCCATACAAAAAACTTGCTTTAGGGAAGGAAAATTGATATTTTACTTGCTATGTCAACAGGTTTTTGTGTTCGCGTTGACAGAATTTGATTCAAACCGCTTTTATGATTCGGTTTCGTTCATGGCATTCGTTATTTTACTCCATCGGAGACCCTGTTGTATCGAGTGAAATGATAACCAGCACTGAATTCACGTTTGAATATCGTGCCGATGAGGTGAATCCACCCTGCAGGAGAAGCGCATCTGTTCATCAATCACAGGAACTCGATCGATTCACGAGACGTAAGAGATCTCCTGAACAGTGCAGAATTATACTGTGATTTATGAATCTGGGACGGTAAACAGGTTTTGCCGTCTTTTTTGTTTATTAAAGAATTGATGGTTAGAGCTCCCGGAACGAGCCGGATCCATTATCTGCTATATGGACCTGTGAATCTATCCGGGCAGACTGCAAGGATGTGAGGACTGGCCACATGACTATCATCAGAGTAAAGACAATCATATTACTTTGTTTGTTGACCGTCGGGGTTGGAACCAGCCAGGATCGGGTGGCTCCCATACTGCCTTTGGCAAAAATTGAGCCGGGAATGAACGGTGTCGGCAAGACCGTCTATTCAGGTGTTCGGGTGGATTCTTTTGGTGTCGAGGTTCTGGACATCATGACGAATCTCTATCCCAAATTTGACGTGATCGTGGTTCGGCTGACCGGCAAAGAAGCCAAAGAATCCGGAGTGATCAGCGGCATGAGTGGCAGCCCTGTCTATATTGACGGTAAGCTCGTCGGTGCTCTGGCGATGCGGTTTGGCCAATTTATGAAAGAGCCGATTGGCGGTGTGATGCCTATTGAAGCGATGCGCAAAATCACCCGCTTTGATGACAGACCTGCCAGCACTCGGTATAGCGGTGAACCTTTTCCCTATATCAACACCATGCTGTGCGGAGGCGATTCATTGCCCGTAACGCTGCTCGCAGATTCTCCGTTTACAGCCACGGGTGGTTTGGAACGCATTCCTATCCCTCTCATGTGTAGCGGAGTGAGTGAATCTGTGTTGACCTCCTTTGATCCGGTCCTGTCCCAGCTGGGATTTGTGATGGTGCCTGGCGGTTCGATGCGATCGACCGGTGCATCCGAACCGGTCGTATTGCAACCGGGTTCTGCCGTTGCTCAAGTGTTTGTTTCAGGCGATGTCTCGATATCGGCCACCGGTACGGTTACGGATATCAACCCTGACGGGGAAGTCCTGGCATTTGGTCACCAGGTTTTTAATCTTGGCCCCATCCAGGTACCCATGGCCGGAGCCAGGATCTTGACCGTACTGCCGAGTCTGATGGGGTCGAGCAAGATGGCCGTGACCACCGATCTGATCGGCACTTTTCAACAGGATCGGCTCACCGGGGTGCAGGGAATATTGGGAGAACTGCCTCCCATGGTCCCGGTATCTTTGGATATCACATCCACGCGTGAAACCGAAGATCACTATCGATTTCAAATGGCCATGGGGCCGTCGGTTAATACCTTTTCACCTTTGTTTGCGCGGATCGCGCTGTTTCAAGCAATGATTGCTTCACGTCTCGCCTCCGAACCCATGTCGATGCGGGTGACGGCCGAAATTGGATTTGACTCTGCTCCCACGATAATACTTTCCGACTTTTATTCTACCGAACGTCGTTTTGGCGTTTTGGAAACGGGAGGGGACGTGGCCGGGGCGACGGCAATGATCGCTTCAGCTATGGGAGCCGTGCTGGTGAGTGATTTTGAAATCCCCACGGTTAATCGTCTGGACATCTCCGCTCATACTGAGCCGGGTGAACGCGTAGCAGAGATCCGGTCCATTCGTCAGGGGCAAAAGACAGTAGAGCCCGGGGATACATTGCTGGTAAAAGTAGACCTTCAGGCAACGGATGGAACCATGATGAGTTTTGAACGGCAAATCCCCATCCCCAATCCCCTCGATGGTCGAATGCTGAACGTGCTGGTGGGGGAGGGAAGACGTATCACGCGGTATGAGGTGCGTCGCAACAGGGACCGATTTCAACCCAATTCCTTTGCACAGCTTCGCCGGATCTTTTCGCAACGGCGCGGCAACGATAGCGTGTATGTTCAGATGCGCGCCATAGATCGCGGTATGATGGTGCGGGGGGAAGAGCTTTCGGCTCTGCCACCCTCAATCCGACAGGTGATGAACAATGGGCGATCGTCCGGAGATACAAAGCTGGTGGCCGATCGTGTGATCTATGAGACTGCGATTCCCACAGATTATATGGTCAAAGGGGTCAAGAGGTTGGTGGTTAAAGTCGAATCGCCGAAAAAGGCCACTGTACCCGAACAGGAAGTGATGAAAAAGACCTATTTATATTGAACGGATGAGGACGCCATGCACAAATCCATATTCATAACGGCACTATGCATTATTGCCGTCATGTGCTTTTCCCAACCCGGATGGCCGGCGAAGACCCGCATTCAGACGCACAGTGCCTTTGAATCCTTTAAGCGAGGCTCGTTGGATGGGATCATGATCGATGAAAACGGTTCGCTGCGTTTGGCTCCCAAACAGAGCCTCAAAATGGATACCGGAGACCCATTTGTCTGGGATCTGCAACCCGATAATGAGGGTGGCGTCTATATCGCCACCGGCAACGACGGGCGTGTATATCATATCACGGCGTCCGGGGACTCTGTTCTATATTTCGACGCGCCCGAATTGGAAGTGTTTGCATTATGTCTTGATTCAAAGGGAGTATTGTATGCAGCCACATCGCCTGACGGCAAAGTCTATCGTATCCCTCAGCAGGGTACCTCGGCTGTGGCGTTTGATCCGGCTGCACGATATATCTGGGATCTGGCGATCGATGACAATGATCAGATCTATGTGGCTACGGGCGAACCGGGTATGATATTTCGTCTCTCTTCATCTAACGAGCCTACTCCTCTGTTAAATGAAGAATTAAGTCATGTCCAAACCGTTTTGCTCACCCGTGACAATAGACTCTATGCCGGCAGCAGCCAGCCCGGCTATGTTTTCAGGGTGATGAACGACGGATCGATGTTTGTTCTGTTTGATACCCAGATGGATGAAGTCCATCAACTCGTCGGGGGCGAGAACGGGCGCATCTATGCTGCTGTGTTCAATGAACCCACACCCTCTGCTCAGGAAGCGATTGCCAGAGCCCGGGCCGCGGCAAACCGGCAACAGGACAGTAATCAGCAAAACGGGGATGACGTTGAGCTTGCTCAACAGGCGATTATGCCTTCCCTGACGATGCCGCTCGCGCAGGCACAGACCTCTTTGTTTCGGATCGATACCACGGGGTATGCACGGGATATCTGGTCCTTTTCGGATCAATCGATTCAGAGTGTCATACGAGACGACAAGGGTCGCCTCTGGGTGGGAACATCCGGGGAGGGCTCCCTTTACCTTTTCGATCGAGACGGGAAGGCTTTACTTGTTTTCAAGGGGAGTGAATCGGAGATTACCGCCATAGCTGCAGGCCTGGGAGAGTCCATCTGGCTGGCCACGTCAAATATGGGACGTTGTTACTATCTCACTTCTGAATCTGAATTGATGGGCACGTTTATATCCGAAGTGATTGATAGCGGTGAACAATCTGCCTGGGGCGTTTTGAGCTGGGACGGCAAATTTCAGACGAATGCGGTACAGTTTTGGACACGAACCGGTAACACCGAACAGCCCGGTGCCTCATGGAGTGCCTGGAAGCCCGTGAGAATTAAAGGCCGGCATGCCCGTATTCTCAGTCCTTCAGCCCGGTTTATTCAGTGGAAATGTCATTTGAATGGCCGATCCTCTTCAATACCTGTCATCGATAAAGTGTCTGTTGCTTACAAACAGTTCAATCGCTCTCCGCATCTGAGTTCTGTTATTGTCCATTCTCCCGGTAAATACATCGATCTCGAGGATGTTAGAAGCAAGGCGATCAATCAGCTGCGAGAGCATGAGGGGCTTCTCTATCCCGTTTCATTGCCCGAGGAACAGGAAAAACGGCATTATCGGAGCGTGGACTGGATATTTGACGATCCCAATATGGACGCCTTGCTGTTTTCCGTTTATTATAAACGGACACAGGATAAACGATGGAGGAAACTGGTATCCGGCTGGGATCTTAACGTCTACTCATGGGACAGTTCGACAATGGCGGATGGAGAGTACCAGATAAAAGTGGTGACCACGGATTCGTTGAACAACTCTGCTGATGTGGTTCAAACCCATTCCAGAGTCAGTCAGCCCTTTTTAATCGACAACACACCGCCTGAACTGGTGGCGTTTTCCACGATGCGGAAAGCCAAGTTGATTGATATTACGTTTACCGTTCAGGATCAATATCATCTGTTGGGACCGGTGGAATACAGTGTCAATGCTGAAAAATGGCAACACCTCTATCCCGCCGACGGGATGATGGATTCAAAGCAGGAATTTTTTACGGTGTCCGTGGCAGCAGAACAACCTGAAATGGACATTGCCATCCGTATCATCGATGAAATCGGAAACAGGCGAGTTATACACAAAAAGGTACAACAATAGTGAAACAGAAACATAGAGACTGGGATTCTATCCGACCTTTTTTAGAGGAAAAGGAAAAAATACTGATCACCACACATCTCAATCCCGATGGCGATGCGATTGGAAGCGAAATAGCCTTGAGTCATTTTTTACAGCAATCGGGAAAAGAGGTGGTCATCATCAATTCGGATCCCACACCTGAATTTTTTACCTTTCTGGACCCTGAAGTCCGTATTCAGCAATACCGGCCCGATACTCATCCTGATATCATTGCCTCCTGCGATGGAGCCATGATTTTGGATGTCAGCGATTGGTCACGTATACGTTCAGTTGGCGAAGACATTCGACATCATCAGCTTCCCGTGGCCTGTATCGATCATCATATCTCTAAAGGCTCATTTAGCGATGTCTGGATATCAGATCCGACTGCATCATCTACCGGAGAATTGTTGTACGATTATTTTCGTTTCTCCAATGCAAAGATGACCCAGACGATCTGCAATGCCCTATACACCTGTATCCTTACAGATACCGGCTCGTTTCGGTTTTCAAATACCACACCCACAACCCATCGTATTGTTGCCGAGTTACTGGAGCAGGGCACCGATTTTCGTCATGTGTACAGTCAGGTTTATGAAAACTATACATCCCGGCGGGCAGTCCTGATGGGGCATTTATTGGTAAATATGCATTTTGAAGTTGAGGGTCGGCTTGTATGGTTTGTGTTAACACAGGATTTGTTGCGGCAGACGCAAGCTGAACCTTGGGAAACGGAGGGTTTTTCCGAGTTACCTCGAAACATCCGGGGGGTTGAAATTAGCCTCATGTTTTCTGAATCTCCCGAGGGATTTACCAAAGTGAGTTTTCGGTCCAAGGGTCGTGTTCCGATCAATGGCCTGGCCTCCGCTTTTGGTGGCGGTGGACACCGGTTTGCCTCTGGTGCGCTGATTCAGAAGCGACCACAGGATTGCATCGAAACCGTACTGGATCGGGCCCGCAGTCTCCTGGATTCTGACACCGATTCAATGACAAAGCAGAATTGATTTATGGCCAATTTCTCACTATATTGCCCTGTAACCGGCAACCACACCATACGTTTGGTCTTCAAAATAAATGGTGCCGGATGGTTCCTGATGGATTCTTGAAATGAGACCCGATTGATTGCGATATGAATCTAATGGAAAATGACACACGCAATCCGTTGCACGCATTGGCCAGGGCGCTGACGACCGTTCAGGAGCAGGGGGAATGGTTTAATGCCTGTCGACACACACTGCGATCTCTGATTTCCTGTGATCTAATCGTCTTCTTTTTTACAGACCCGGAATCCCACGATCTGATAGCTCCCTATGCCTACAATATCATTCCCAATAATTTATTTGCTGACTATACCATTTCCCTTCGTGCAGATTCGGACTTTAATGCGGTGATTAAGGAACGGGAAACCGTTAAACGGGTTCACAGTGAGACACCGGTGTTTAGCGGTATGAGTTCCGAGCTTTTCAGTCCCATCGCCTCACCGGACGCGGTATTGGGTGGACTCTATATCGCCCGGGAAACCGATATCCCTTTTGAAGAGGAGAATCAAAACGTCGCCGAACAGGTTGCTGCCTATCTGGTGGCACCCTATGAACGTATGGGGCAGACCGACAAGCTTGAGAAAAAACGGGAGATTAGCGAGTATTGGCATGAGCACTATCTTCATTTGATGGATGCTTTGCCTTTTCCATGTGCGACCCAGGATCTGAAAACGAATACGTTTCAGGATGTCAATGACGAGTTTTTGGCTCTTGTTCAGCTGGATCGGGAACAATTGGCCACCAAGACAGTGGATCTATTGTTGGCCTCACTTCGAGACGGTTCCGAGACGGGACCTGCGCGAATGTCAGGTCTGGTTGTGACGGCGGG